>JAYVBN010000503.1:0-10535 GCA_043750455.1 Bacteroidia bacterium
TATGTGTATATTTTATACACAGCTTGGTTTGGTGAAGTTGCACAACTTGCAAAAAATTCAGGAGATACGGTTGTGATGAGAGGTATTAATACCCTAGGGTGGTTTGTATTGGTAGGTTGGGCTATCTATCCTATTGGATACATGTGTATGCCTGGAGGATGGCTTAACACAGGTCTTGGTTGGAATGCTTCTAACGTAGATTTATTTTACAACATCGCGGATGCCATCAATAAGATTGGCTTCGGATTAGTGGTTTACAGCATCGCTGTTTCCAGCAAATCTACTGCTAAGGCATAAGCTTCCTTCGAATAGATAGGTGAAAAGAGAAAAGGGGGAACTTGTATAAGTTCCCCTTATTTTTTTTCGATGTATCGTTCAAATATTTCCAATCAAAATTGAAACGTGATAGAATTTGAAAAGATAAGGAAGTACCTATTAATTGTCGGATTGCTTCTGGCATGCACTGCACATGTGGTCATCATTGGCGAAGACATCCAGCTTTATTTTTTGATTGGTATCATTGCCCTCACAGGAGTTCCGCACGGTTCCCTGGATTTTTTCATTGAAAGGCAATCCTTTATAAATAGTAATCAAAAGATTTCAATTAATACGTTCCTAACAAAATACCTGTTGACCATGCTCGGCTATGGCATTCTTTGGTTGATATTTCCCACCTTAGCCCTGATTGTTTTTATCGGAATTTCGGCCTTTCACTTTGGTGAAATTGATTGGCCCCAGCGTGGTAATACAAAATTGGAATCTATACTGTATGCGATTTACGGTCTTCTTTTAATCGCCTTTATCCTGACCAGTCACATCAACTCAGCGGCCCCTATTCTTGAAACAATCACCCAGAAAAAATTTAGTGCGGATTTTTGGTTGCAATGGGGTACCCTGCTGTTTCCATATTGCTGCCTAATACTTGGTCTGCATATACTAATTCTTTTGGTGCTACACTCCCGCCTCGGATGGGAAAGAAAAGTTATTCATCAATTCGTTTTGCAAAGCCTGGTGTTGGTTTTCATCATCTACTGGCTACCCTTATATCTTAGTTTTGGATTCTACTTCGGATTGTGGCATTCACTCATTTCATTCAATTTAATCCGTAAACAAATGAAACTCTCCAACGATTGGCCGGGTTGGATTTCTATGGTGAAGAAGGCTCTTCCCTTTACTACAATTGCATGGATAGGAATACTCCTGCTGATTTTTATATCCAGCGCCTTTCAAACAGAATGGCTTGTACTATCTAATTTATTTGTAGGAATTGCGATACTAACGCTTCCTCATTTACAGGTTTTTACTAAGATTAGACTTAGCTAAGAGGTTTATAAAGTAGAGGATTACTTAGAGGTTGATAAGTGCCTAACTCTTTTATTTTTTACTTCTTATCTAATTTGGTTAGATAAGCATTAGCTATTTGGAGATGTTTTTCCTGTTTCTCTTTCGGCATTTTGTCAAAGGTCTTTACCAACATACCTAATCTTGGATTCTTCAAAAAGAAATCGCGATGCGCATGCATGAAGCGCCAGAATAAACCATCCCATATTGGCTGCCAATCTCCTTTTTCGTAGTCGCTCATTTTCATCAGGTAGTTGCTTCCGCTGATGTAGGGTTTGGTCGCCATCAACCCGCCATCAGCAAACTGGCTCATGCCATAAACGTTGGGCACCATTACCCAATCGTATGCATCGATAAAGAGTTCCATAAACCAACGATAGACTTCATCCGGGTCAAACTCACAGAGCAACATAAAATTTCCTAATACCATCAACCGCTCAATGTGGTGACAATATCCAGTTGCCAATACCTTTTTGATGGTGTTATCAATAGGAGGGATGCCTGTTGTACCATCCCAAAATGATGCTGGAATTTTTCGTTTAAACTTCCAGTAGTTCGTTGTTCGCTCTTGCGTGCCTTTGGCTTCATATACCCCTCTGATAAATTCACGCCAACCTAAAATCTGCCGGATAAAACCTTCGCATGAGTTGAGTGGGATTTTATTTTCACTCGCGTAGGCGATTGCCTGGTCAATGATTTCCTTTGGTGTGAGCAAGCCTACGTTTATCATAGGCGTAAGTACACTGTGGTGTAAGATACTTTCATTATTCACCAAGGCATCTTCGAAATCACCAAACTCCGCAAAGCGATGCTTCAGGAATTGATTGAGCCATGCGCGACTTTCGGTAAACGTAGTTGGATAAATAAACGAATGACTAACTTCACTATAGTTGGAGGAGAAATTCTTTTCAACATACACTGCGGCTTCATTCCAATACTCGTTCGGCTTAGGAAATTTTACGGCTGGCGCCTTTTTCCCTTTGGGATATTTCAATCTGTTTTCTGAATCAAACGTCCATTTGCCGCCAGCAGGCTGAAGCTCGTTATCAACTAATATTTTAAAATGCTTGCGTTGTTTGGTGTAGAAGTCTGTTTGGAAGAAGCGTTTCTTACTAAAAAAATAATCAGTAACTTGGTTATGCGTTAATATAAAAAGAGGGGAGTCACACGTTACTACTTTAATTTTTAGTGCTTTGGCTTGTTCAGCAATTCTCTTCTCTAAGAAATTATCGGTTACATCACTGTAGTGAATTTCTGAAACACCTTTCTTCTTTAGATGCGGCAAAAGATTCCTAACGTCAGCTATTTTTTCTTTGGCTTCGATGTAGCTCACCTCGTAGCCCTTACTTTGTAAGTAGTTTTGGTAGGCTTTCATGCTGGCGCGATGAAAGACCAGCTTTTGCTTATGAAAATTGTACTGCTTGAAAAAGAGGGGTTCTTCTATGAGAAAAACAGGACGATCTTTCGTAATAGCTGGATGCTTCTCAAAAAGTTGATGGGGGAAAATGAGTGTGGCCGAATTTTTCAAAACTGAATCAATTCAACCACAGAAACACACAAATCGGAATAAGGTTTTATGCACAGCAGTTGTTTCGCAAGTACTAACAACTATTTCAATGATACTATTTATCAATGATAACTCTTTACCTTAGTGTAAATTGCTTATCCAAGGTATAAATCAAACTTATATTCCAATCAAAATCCCTTGCCGGTATCGTGGATTCAATCGCTTTGTTCACAATGCTTGAGATCGTTAGCGGAAAGCCGTTGACTCCAAAAGTGGTGGTGGCGTTCACATAAAATCCATCATTGGCATCTACAGCAAGATAAAATGCCTGCGGACTGAAGTTAACATACGTTTTGCCAACCAACTTGATTTTTGTAAAGTTTCCCACCAAAGACAGAAATGTAGAATTCTGTGGCCCATGATTTTGAAAGCCATGACCGCGCAGAAAATACAAACCCACGCTGGCTTTGTTTGATATTTTATAAGTAGGGTTAATCTCTGCAGCCAGGAAACGCCTGGTCACCGAAAGTTTCTCTTCAATACCATTGATCATTACCGTGTTGGTGACAAAATTTAATCCGGGCAGATGGGCGCCAAGGGATAATTGAAATTTAGGTTTAATGATAGCCTTGTAGCGATAAATAAAAACAAAGGACCATGGGCGCCCCTCCAGTGCAAACCTGAATTGAGGTTCAAAGCTCATGCGTTTGTTCCCCATTCGCATGTCAAGATAGGCAGCGGGAGCGCCAAGTGTAAATGCAGGGATAATCGAAAAACCATTGTTGGTTATGTTCAGGTCAGTCCTGAAAAAAAACGTGCTGTCACCTTGTGCGAAGGCAGAGCTCGCGCATAGTAAGCCGAATAAAACTAGAAATGGTTTCTGATTCATGGAGAAGATGTTTTCAAGGACAGTTATAATCCTCTTGATTTGTTCCTGATAGGATACAAAGGTATTGATCTTTCGTCTTAGAGCGACACCGATCTTACTTAATTGCCTACCAATTTTGCTGATTCTGAGTGATAGGTCTCAGGGACTGGCGAGTGTGTTTCTTCTGTTGCGATTTATCCGGCATTTATCGCTGCAGTATTTGACTTCTTCCCATACCTTTTCCCACTTTTTACGCCACGTAAAAGGACGTCCACATACCGCGCAGAGTTTGGTGGGGAGGTTTTGTTTTTTGATCATGATTATTTTTGCCACTGATTCACGGATTAGTTTTGAATCGTGTTCAAAAAATCTGTGAATCTGTGGCTATTTTATTTTCAAATACGTATTAACTTTTGTTCTCTCAAATCATCAAGCATCAAAACATTTTCATGATTAGTTTGAAACCGTTTAACATCAAACAAAAACACGGTATGATCACCTGCATCCTTTGTCCACAATTTTTCCAGTTCCATCAATCCAGCACAATCAGGCAACACGGGTTTATCATTCCATATTTCCAGGCATTTCTTTTTTAAGAGATAGGTTTGTTTGTCGTACCGAAGCCCGCTCTTTTTGCCCAACACATTTACGAGTGAAATATGTTCTTTACCTAAGACTTGAAGAACAGCTGTTTTACTTTTTATAATATTTTCAAGTGATTTGGTGTGGTGATAAACGGCTACCATGTATCGTTTAGGTTTCATGCTGACAGCAGACACATAGGTGCAGATATTCATATTCACTTTCTCCCCGTCATATGTAGCCAGACTGTATACTGGAATGTTAGAAAGATTCCATGGCCGTTTCATTATTGCCCAGCTAAACTTTCAAACTTGACATACCGCCATCTGCATGTAGCACTTGGCCAGTTATCCAACTTGCTTTTTCTGAAAGTAGGAACGCAGCCAGGTTGGCGAGATCTTCGGGCTTGCCTATTTTTTTGAGTGGGTGACGCTGTGCGTTGGCTTCTTTCTTTTCGTCTGTATTTAATAAAGCGCCTGCTAATGGTGTGTCGGTTATAGATGGGGCAATACAATTGACTCTGATCTTAGGTGCGAATTCAGCTGCGAGGGCTTTAGTCAATCCTTCGACTGCCCCTTTGGAAGAGGCTACCAATGAATGAAAATTAAAACCTGTCTGAACGGCAACTGTTGAGAACAACACGATGGAAGCCTGAGTAGAATTTTTCAACTTTGGAAGGCATGCTTGGATTGATTTGACCGCTCCAATTAATTGAAGTTGGTAATCAGCCACAAAATCTTCGGGTTTGATTCTGGCAAATGGCTTTAGATTAACTGCACCGGGGCAATACACCAGTCCATCAATCACATCAGGTAAAAAACTAAAGTCCGGATTCTCATCCAATACATTAAGAGGGTGAAGTTTAGTAAAACCATCAGCCGAAGCGGTTGTCTTATTGAATGTTCCGTATACGAGATGACCTTCAGCAATAAGTTGTTTTGCGAGTGCCGATCCAATGCCTGATGAGGCGCCAATGATTAGAATATTTGCCATATATATTATAACCAAGATTGAGCGAATTTGTTTTGGCTCAGGTTAAAATCCCTTCTATAGCATACAAGGGAATATTGGTTATCCATTCTTCGGCTCTATATTTATTCATGGAAGTCCTGTAAGCAGTTTTGATTTTAAATCTCCCCACAAATAATTTTAAGCTTTTGGCTTTTAAGTTCTCCTCTGCCTTTACTTCGATAGGCACTGCTTCGTTCTTGTGCTGCAGTACAAAATCTATTTCAGCAGTAGCAGCTTCTGCTGCCCAGTAAAATAGTTGATGCGATATGATTAGTTGCTGGCAAACAAACTGCTCAGTTAGTGCCCCTTTATATTCTGTTAATATGCTATTTTTTTCAAGCAATATTTTAGGGTCTAAATTGCCTAGTGCGTTGAGCAGACCTATGTCCACAAAAAATAATTTGAAGGCGTCTATATCCATGTATGCGTTCAGTGGTAGTGTCGGTTTGGATATTCTGCTAACTTTTAAAATCAACCCCGCATCCACCAACCAACCAATGGCTGTTTCAAAATCTTTAGCTCTTGCACCTTTTTTTATTTGTCCATAAATAAATTTTCTGTTCTCCATGGCCAATTGACTTAGGATAGAATTCCATACTAATTTTATTCTAGGTATGATGTCGTGAGGGGCGTATTTCGCAAAATCATTTTCGTACCCAAGTAGTATTTTTTGCTGGATACCCCTAACAGCTTCTATATTTTTATGCTCTATATAATGCGCTACCACTTCGGGCATTCCGCCAACAAAATAATACAGGCGCAAATACTCCACAAGCTTTTGATGAAATAATGCTATTACGTCCAACTTGTTTGCTGCTAGCTGCTCGTAAAGTTTTTCTTCTCCAAGGTTTAATAAAAACTCTCTAAAACTTAGCGGATACAATTTTAAAAAATCTACTTTGCCTACCGGAAATGAATTTTGCTTTTGCATGGATATGCCCAGCAACGAACCTGCTGCTATGATATAGTATTCGGGTGCTTGTTCGTAGAAATATTTCAAAGCAGTTAGCCCTTTTTCGGCTTCTTGTACTTCATCAAATAGGAGCAAGGTTTTGCTTTTAACAATTTTTTGATTTGCCTCTATCTCTATGCTGGCAATAATTCGTTCAATATTAAAGTCAGCAATAAATAATTCTTTTAGTCGGCTGCTGCTTTCAAAATTCAGATAGATTACTTTTTCAAATTCCCTCCTGCCAAACTCCTGCATTAACCAAGTCTTGCCCACTTGCCTAGCCCCTTGTATGATCAAGGGCTTTCTTTTTTTACTATCCTTCCATTCTTTAAGCTGGTGAAAGCATAATCTGTCCATAATCAGTGCTGATTGGTGTATTTGTATCAAAATTACACTTTTTCGTATGAATAAATGCTGTCACGAACACTTTTACGTACGAAAAAATGTGATACGTTACACTTTTCCTAACGAAAGTAGTACGAAGCAATAGTGATTAGAGCTTATTTTCTAATGCTTCTTTATATGTTTTCAGCACGCGCTCTCTCGCCAACTTATGTTCTACAATTGGTTTCGCATAGGCAACCGTTGCAAATTCGGGCACCCATTTTTTAATGTAGTCAAGTTTTGGATCAAACTTTTCGGTTTGGAGTTGAGGATTGAATACTCTAAAATAAGGAGCAGCATCACAACCGGAGCTAGCAGCCCATTGCCATCCACCATTGTTTGCAGCCAAATCAAAGTCCAATAACTTTTTAGCAAAGTAGGCTTCGCCCCATCGCCAATCGATGAGTAAATGTTTGGTGAGAAAGCTTGCCGTGATCATGCGCACTCGGTTATGCATAAAACCGGTGGTATTTAATTCACGCATACCAGCATCAACAATCGGGTAACCCGTTTTGCCCTCGCACCATGCCGTAAATTCTTTTTCATTGTTGCGCCATTCGATTTTATCGTAGGCAGGTTTAAAGGCTTTAGTTTCTACACGGGGGAAGTGCCACAAGATCATGTGATAGAAGTCGCGCCAGATCAATTCATTCAGCCATGTTTCATTTTTCTTTAATGCGACTTGGGCTAGTTTGCGTATGCTCACCGTTCCAAAACGTAAATGAACACTTAACTTAGTGGTGCCAGCGATAGCAGGAAAGTTCCGTTGTTTATCGTAAAGCTCAACGATTGATTGTTTAACTAACCGCTCTGGAAATACAAAAGGCACTTCTTGAAAGCCAATCTCTGTTAAAGAGGGCAAGGGAATTGGTTTATTATTTTTAAAACTATCAAAATATTTTTCAGTCGGATAGCTCTTCAATGATGAGTCTTCCAATTTACTTTTCCATTTTCTGCTATAGGGCGTAAAGATGGTGTAGGGCTTGCCATCGTCTTTTGTTACTTCATCCTTTTCAAAAATGACTTGATCTTTAAAGGTTTTAAACGCAGTGCCTTTCTTTTCTAGAATTTCTTTTACTAATCCATCACGCTTAATCGCATACGGTTCGTAATCGTGATTGGAATAAACGGCTTTGGGATTTAGTTTTTTAAATATTTCAACAGGATTGCCATAAAGTACTAACAGTGAAGTTCCTCTTTCCACCAATTGCTTTTGCATCAGCACAAGCGAATGATGAATGAAAGAGACACGTAAATCAGTCTTATCTTCTAGTTTATCAAGAATCTCAGAATCAAAAATGAAGACAGGTAAAACCTCTTCGTTTTCTTTTAGAGCATGGTACAATCCTGAATTATCCTGAAGACGCAAATCCCTTCTGAACCAGAAAATCGCTTTGGAAGAATCAATTAAAGATTCAGCGTTTTGAAGATTGAAGGGCTTCAATTTCTTTTTCGAGTTTATCGATTGCTTCCATCTTTACGGCATAAAGCCGTAAGTCGCCAGAGCGCTGAATATGCATGGCATCTTCAAGCAACTTTATTCGCTTTTCTTCCAGTTTTTTTACAGGATCTGATTTTAGAAAGCCGAACATGTATTCCTCGTTTTAATTCATGTATTAAACAAGATTATCTCCACTTTGTTCAAACTAAAACTTTGGATTCGTATAAGTAATGCCTTTTGCTAATTATGAAGAATGATCCAATACCGAATCCCAGGGCCAGAAATGGGACAAGATCACAAAGAACCAGGAAAAAAGTCCCAAGAAATACCCAAAATATAAATTGCATATAGAGGTCAGTATTTTCCACGAATTTGAAAAGCCTTGCGTAAATAAATACCAGGAATCCTATTCCGAATGCATAGAGTTCAATCCAGTCCACGGGGGTAATTTTATTTCCCATGGTACCAGCAAACAGTAGCATTTCAGGAGCAAGGATTAGGGCGAATACTAAAACGTAGTTAAAGTAAAGGGACAGCACGGGGTAGGGCAGTGATCTCATCCATGAAAGCCGTTCGTCTTCAAATCGCTTTATGTCGAAGACCAGGAAACTGTGGGCTATTAATCCAAACAGCAAAACAATGGCAGAAATTCGTATGTCCTCATGGGCATCCATAGCTTGCATCACGATATAAATAGAAAAAATAGAGAAGAGTTTGCTCAGCAGAATTCCGACCTTCTGGTTTTTGGAAAGATGTGAAATGTAAAATAGAAAAAGTGGTCTGTTAAAAGGAATTTTGAAAGATGGAATAGTGAATTGAGCGGGCAGATGTCTTTTGTGAATATGTTGGGTGGATACCCAGCTACAAAGGAGCAGGCCACTCACCTGGAATAACATAATACTAACTGCTGGGAGATAAAATCCAGATTTCATTGCGAGGATAAGTATAACTCCCGAATAGATTATAACGGGTTCGAGAATCAGGAAGTAGAGGAAGATGAACAATTGAAATGTTTTTGCCGGAGATAAGCAGGAAAGCTCGTAGAGTATACGATAGTCAGGAGCTTCAATTTTTTGAACCACGAATAGAAAACACTTAAGAAAATAGAGTAACCAGATGAATAGCACAATCAATAGGAACAACGAGGAACTGAGCATACCATAGATCAAAGATTGGTGGTAGTTGATCAGGTGGCTTGACTCGACCACACCAAACATGATGAAGAAGACAAAAAACAAAAGTCCTGCATGCTGCTGGTAAAACGGAAAAACCAAAGTTCTCAGAATGAGATGATAGATGGGTCTCATTCAATTCTTGTTGTTTGGTTTTCGACTACAATTTTTGATGTCAACAACAGATCATTCTCTGAGAAAGCCTGATGTGAGGTGATCATAAATGAAGTTCCCTCCTTGACACGATCTCTCATCAGTTGATAGAGAATTGGCAGGGCAACATCTTCTAAGGTAATAAGTGGTTCATCTAGTAAAATGAGTTTGGGGTGGCCTAGAAAGGCCAGAGCCAACGATAACTTTTTCACCATTCCACTGGAGTAGGTTTCAATACGATTGTCAATAAACCTACCAATATTCCAGGTATCAATCACTGCCTTAACCCGGTGGTTATCAGCCTTTCTTACTTTTTGTACAAATTTTAGCAGTTCATTTCCGGTTAGGAATCCAGGATAAAGCGGCTCTGCCTCGGCATAGCTGATTTGCTTTCGATAAGAGACGGGATCATTGATCAGACTTATATTTTGAAGGACAACCGTTCCTTCAAATGGAATCTGGCCTGCAATGATTTTCATCAGCGTGGTTTTGCCCGAGCCATTTTTGCCTTTTATCCAAAACGTCCCTGAAGGCAGATGCAATTCAGGAATAGTAAGAATAAGATGACCGGAGTACGACTTTTTTACCTGCTGAAGCTTAAGCATGATTTGGATTTACAATAGCCTTAACTGATTAATAATCAGAAGGTTCACTGAACAAAATATTTGCAAGCACAATTCAAGTATTATGATAATTTTAATTAAAAAATAATTCAATAATATTGCTCTCTCTCATTTTAATTATGAAATAGTAAATCCAATATGGATATAAAATGCAGGTTATCTATTGTGTGTCTAATTACATTTTGTCCATTTAGTTCACACTTAATCTTTGCCCAACAAGGCAATCCAGTGCAAAATAGTCAAAGAGAAATTGTTACTCAGCCCACAGAGTGGTTTGTGTTGAATTCAAATATAAAGATCCGCAAAAAATTTGGTTTTGCATTTGATGGACAACTTCGTTTTGTGCAAGGTTTTGAAAATGCACAGCATTTTTTTCGTAATGGACTTGACGTATACTTAACTCCAAAGCTTTCTATTGTTCCCATTGGTTACATGTACGTTTGGAATTTTCAGTATGGAAAGCAACCTTCTGCTTTTGTAAATAACGAGCAGCGTTTATGG
>JAYVBN010000504.1:0-3629 GCA_043750455.1 Bacteroidia bacterium
AGCCATCTCAACGGTACCAGAAAAAGTTACCTAACAATACGTACTTTATGTCGTACAGACGCTATCAATCCAAGCAACTTTTTTTTAAACAGGAATTAGACAATGATCATTCTGGAGAGATACTTAATATGATTAGAGCATATGAATCAAAGTATCCTTTCTTATAGAAATTTTAGCCCTGTTAAGTTTAATGATTGGTTGGATTAAGGAATTGTTAAGAACATAACATTGGTTTTTAATTCGCTTAATTTCTCTCTACTTTTATCCTTGAAATAAACTGATTTTATGGGTAATAAAGCATCGCAGAAGGTACTAGTCGTTGACGATGAAGAGCCCATTTTAGAGTTGTTAAAATACAATCTTGAGAAGCAAGGTTATGAGGTGCGCATTGCCCCTAATGGACATGAGGCAGTTGAGATTGCAAAGAAATTTCATCCTGATCTCGTTTTGCTTGATATCATGATGCCCAAGATGGATGGCGTGGAAACATGTCGCCTCCTTCGAGCTAACCCAGATTTGCAAAATACATTCATTGTTTTTTTAACTGCACGAGCAGAGGAATATTCAGAAATAGCAGCCTTTGATGTGGGAGCAGATGACTATATCCTAAAGCCGATAAAACCTCGGGCTCTAATGAGCCGTATTAGTGCATTGTTTAGAAGGGAATCTAAAAAGAAGTCTCCTACTGCTCAGATTACTGTTGGAGATCTGATTATTGATCGGACGAGCTATACAATCAAGATCAAAGGCAAGGAAATTAACCTACCAAAAAAAGAATTTGAATTACTCTTCTTTCTTGCTCAAAACCCAAATAAAGTATTTAGTCGCGATGATCTCTTGCAAAACATTTGGGGCTCGGATGTTTATGTACTGGCGCGCACAGTTGATGTTCACATCCGTAAGGTGCGCGAAAAAATAGGCGAAGACTACATTACAACTGTGAAAGGCGTGGGGTATAAATTTAACCTCAGCTAGTACAGTAAGTTTTAATTGGTGATCTGGAGTCTTTTACCCGATTACCGATTACCATTTCTACCGATTACCTTCGGGCAATGATTTCGAGTTCCCCTAACCCAATAATCAAAAGCAATGGTTTATAGCGCCAGAACTTTGGCTTTATTGTTGGCCACCTGCATAGCCATTATCACTTCGTCATTTCTGTCGCTGGTTGATGGGGTAGATATGCAAGGCATTATTGTGGCGGGAATTATCAGTTTTGCCGGCTCGTATTTATTGATCTTTATCGTGCTGGAGTTTCTCATCTTCCGAGAAATAAATAAGATATATAAAATGATGGGGAAGCTTCGGAAAAAAGAACTATCGGGCATCTCAAAAGAAAAGTCAGGTGCCTTAAACCCTCTTCAAAAGATCAATGATGAAATTTACTCCTTTGCCACGCTTAAGCAGAAAGAAATTGACGAACTAAAAAAGCTGGAAGCTTTCCGCAAAGAATTTATTGCGGATGTCTCTCATGAATTGAAGACACCACTTTTTGCAGCACAAGGGTTCGTTCACACTCTATTAGATGGTGCAGTAAACGACAAAAACGTTCGGGGTAAATTTTTAAAGAAAGCGGCCAAGAGTTTGGATGGACTTGATGTATTAGTGCAAGACCTGCTCACTCTCTCTCAAATTGAAACAGGCGATATAAAAATGCGATTTGAGCATATTGACCTCTACAAACTTTGTCATGAGGTAATAGATCAGTTTGAAGAAAAGGCAGCTAAAAAAAATATTAAGCTTAAGTTGGAAGGAGGTAATCACAAAATTGCTGTGCATGCCGATTGGCAAAGAATGACACAAGTGGTTACAAATCTGGTGTCAAATGCTATTAGCTATACACCCGATGAAGGTGAAGTGACGGTGAGTTTTGATGTTGGCAAAAAAAATGTGACCACATTTATTACCGATACGGGTGAAGGTATACCAGCCCAGCATCTTGCCCGCATTTTCGAGCGCTTCTATCGCGTTGACAAAAGCAGGAGTCGCGAGAAGGGTGGTACAGGTTTAGGTCTCGCTATTGTAAAGCACATCCTCGAAGGTCACAATTCAAAACCCGAAGTTGAAAGCACGGTTGGCAAGGGTTCTATGTTCAGTTTTAAGTTACAGCGTTCTAAACCTGAATCGGAGGGTGAATAGGTATTGGGCATTAGGACTTAGGTCTTAGGTCTTGATCTATTCCTTACTGATTAACCAATCAAGAAATTTATTATCCGTAAACTTGCAGCCCAATCGGGCGAAAGCCCATTAATTTTTTAAATGGCAAAGTCGACAAAGCTTAGGTTTGATGATCTGATCATTTTTGAGGACGATGATTATGTGCTGATCAACAAACCACCTTTCATCTCCACATTGGAAGACCGCAATACACCTGAAAACTTGTTGGCACTGGCCAAAGGAAAAATTGAAGATGCGCAAGTTTGTCATCGATTAGATAAAGACACCTCTGGTGTTTTGGCTATCGCGAAAAACCCTGAGGCGTATCGGCACCTTAGCATGCAGTTTGAAAACCGACAGGTAAGTAAAATTTATCATGCAGTTGCGGATGGCTTGCACCAGTTTCAAAACCAATGTGTAGACGCTCCCATTCTGAAACAGAATGATGGAACTGTAAGAATATCCCGCGAAGGAAAAGATGCACAAACCTGGTTTACATCTATGGAAAGCTATAAAGCCCATACCTTAGTTGAATGCAGGCCTGTAACCGGAAGGATGCACCAAATCAGGATTCATTTGTCCCTTTTAAAAGCTCCAATTGCCGGTGATGAGACCTACGGAGGCAAGATTTTCTTCCTCTCTTCTGTGAAAAGGAACTTCAAACTTGAAAAAAATACAGAGGAACAGCCTCTTGTTAAGAGAATGGCGCTGCATGCTTTTTCGCTGGAGTTCCTGAACTTAAAGGGAGAAATTGTGAAGACTCAGGCTCCCTATCCTAAAGATTTTCAAGCACTTCTAAAGCAATTGGGCGAAAACAGGTAAAGACCCAATATTTTGCGTCTCCTCCTGCACACCAAGTAGAGCCGCAAAATCTTGATGCTCTACTTGGATATTCAGTTTCTTGGGTCTACTTTTGTGTCCCTTTTTAAAGGGCATTAGTGTGTTTTATTGAATTTAAAAGGCAAAAAAGTGGATCACAACAGTTATAAGACCATCAACACCAACAAGGCGACAGCCGAGAAAAATTGGGTTTTGGTAGATGCAGAAGGCCAGATTTTAGGCCGTATTGCCAGTCAGGTGGCAAAAATTATTCGTGGCAAAAATAAGCCAGGATATACTCCAAATACGGATTGCGGAGATCACGTAATTGTGATCAATGCTGAAAAAGTCAAATTGACAGGAAAGAAGGAGAACAACAGAGTTCTTTTTACCTATTCAGGTTACCCAGGTGGTCAGCGTGAGCTTTCTCCTGCGATGATTAGAGCAAAACACCCTGTGCGTCTCATCGAACATGCTGTTCGCGGAATGCTTCCTAAAAATATTATAGGTGCACAAATCTATAGAAGCCTGCATGTTTATGCCGGCTCAAAACACGATCACGAAGCACAACAACCAAAAGCTATAAAATTCTGATAAATGGAAATAATCAATACCATAGGAAGAAGGAAGACCTCTATCGCCAGGGTGTATAC
>JAYVBN010000505.1:0-2131 GCA_043750455.1 Bacteroidia bacterium
ATTGGCTACCTGACTCACAAAGTAACGATTGTGTGAAACAACCACAAAACTGCCCCTATACTGTTGCAAGGCTTGAATAAGAATGTTTTCGGAAACAAAATCCAAATGGTTCGTAGGTTCATCTAGCAACAAAAAATTAGCTTCGGAGATTAAGGTCTTAGCTAAGGCCACTCGAGACTTTTCTCCTCCCGAAAGGACTTTTATTTTCTTAAACACATCATCGTCTGAGAAAAGGAAGCAACCTAGCACGTTGCGTAGCTCTTGTTCTGTTTTCCGGCTGCCGGCTTGCTTAAGTTCTTCCAGCATTTCACTTTCCGCATGAAGGTCTTCCAGTTGATGCTGTGCATAAAAACCATAAATCACATTATGTCCAACAACAAGTTCACCCTCGATCGGTTCAGTATTGGCAATAATCCTCAATAGGGTAGACTTTCCTTTTCCATTCGCTCCAATCAAGGCAATCTTATCATGACGCTCAACCCCTGCGTTAGTATGTTTAAGAATGGTTAACGGCCCATAGGATTTTGAAACATCCTTTAATGTAACTACATGCCGACCCGAAGTTTGACTGAACGCAAAGCGAAAGTTTACAGCAGCGTTGTCGTTTACTACTTCTTCAACCTTATCCAATCTATCTAAGGCCTTCACGCGCGATTGTACTTGCTTTGCTTTGGTGGCCTTTGCTTTGAACCGTTCAATGAAGCGTTCTGTCTGCCTTATTTTGGTTTGTTTGTTCTCATCAGCTCCTTGCTGAATCTCTTCCCGCATGGCCTTCTCCTCAAGATAGAAATCGTAATTACCTTCGTAAGTGATTAATTGTTCGTTGGTAACATCAACAGTTTTGCTGATGACATTATTCAAAAACTGCCTGTCGTGCGATACAATGACCACAGCGCCTTCATAATTGCGGAGGTAGTTCTCCACCCATTCGATAGAAGGTAAGTCTAAATGGTTGGTAGGCTCATCCAGCAGCAAGCATGATGGTTTTTCCAACAGCAGCTTGGCAAGCATCACGCGCATGCGCCATCCGCCTGAAAATTCCCGCAAAGGACGATGGAGATCTTTTGTATTGAAACCAATCCCTTCCAAAACTTCTTCTGCTTTGGATTGCATGGTGTATCCATCCAGATGTTCAAATTTTTCCTGTAGAGAAGTGAGTTTGTTCACCAAATCATCCGAGTATTCGGTTTCCAGTTTGTGCAGTACCTTTTCAATCTGACGTTGTGTGTCAACAGCATCTTTGAATGCTTCCATCGCAACAGTTAAAATGGCATCATCTGTTTGATAGGATAGAAGATCCTGGTTCAGAAATCCAATCGTACAATCTTTGGCTTTGCTAATGCTTCCTTTGTCAATGCGCAATTCGCCATTGATGATCTTAAGCAACGTGGATTTTCCTTTTCCGTTTTTTCCAATCAACCCGATTTTGTCATCCGGTTTGATGAACATGGAGGCATCCTGGTAAAGTGCTCGTCCTCCAATAAAGTAGGAGATATTTGAAATAGAGATCATTCTTTGCGATTCAAAATTCAGTTTAAGCTATCATTCTGGCCTTAAGGAGCTTAAAATCCCCTTAAACCGACTGGTTGTAATTTTAAGACTGCAAAAATCGCCAAAAATCACAAGAATAGTAAGGAGCATTCGAAAATCCCTTTCTATATGGCAGAATAGGTTGTCAAACGGTAACGAATTAACTGGAAACATACTTTAACCGTAATTATGCAATAGAATTTCTATTGCATAATTTGACGAATGAAAATCACCAACTTACACGTAATACCATGAGACGATTAATTATTGTTCCTGTCATCGCACTATTAACCTTTTTTGGGTTTACAAATTCGGTTACCGAAGAAGATATCGAGGTGAAAGCTTCGAAGGATGGGTCAGTGCCTGCATTGACTAAAGCGAGTGACGCTCTTCCATTGAATACTATTAGAATGCCCAAGGGTTTTTCAATAAGCGTTTTTGCAGAAGTAGATAATGCACGGTCAATGGCCATGTCACCCAATGGAACCTTGTTTGTTGGCAATAGAAATGAGGATAAAGTGTATGCCGTAAAAGATACTGACGGAGATTTTAAAGCAGACAAGAAATGGACAATTGCTTCAAAATTAAACATGCCCAATGG
>JAYVBN010000506.1:0-4543 GCA_043750455.1 Bacteroidia bacterium
TCATACCACTTTTCATACAGTTCAATTCCTTTTGCTTTTTTCACCAATAAATAACCCAAGGAGTCGCTATGGCCTCTTTTATCCCCGATGATACTATTGTTAGTTGAAGCACCTGTGCAGAGTGCGAGTATGATAAGTTGAATTCCTACTTTTTCCATTGAGGTTTTCATAAAGACAACTGTGATCCATATAACCCCTATAGTGAAAGTAAAATTGTGTAATTGACTAACAAAAAGATGAAACCCATTTTGCAAATTTTGAAATGGATGGAATCATTTTTAATATAGGGTAACCAAATTGTAAAACCATGCGCACACACAACACCCGAACTCTTTTCATGTTTGTCGTCTTATTGCTTCTCGTTTCTGGCCTATGGGCACAAGAACTGCCTGTAGCCAAACCAGAAGATGTCGGGATGTCTTCGGAGAGACTTCAACGCCTGACTGCTGTTTTCCAGGCATATGCTAGCGATAAAAAGATGGCAGGTAGTGTGGTGTTAATAGCCCGTCATGGAAAAGTGGCTTACTTTAATTCCTTTGGCAAGCGAGATATTGAATCTGGCGCTGCCATGCAAAATGATGCAATCTTTAGAATTGCTTCGCAGACCAAAGCACTAATAAGTGTTGGTATCATGATTTTGCAAGAGGAAGGAAAGCTTCTTATTTCTGATCCTGCGGGAAAATATATTCCTGAGTTTAACGAATCGACTGTGGCAGTAGTGCGGGATGGTGGCGGCTACGATGTGATAAAAGCCAAGAGAGCTATTACCCTTCGCGACTTGCTAACTCATACAGCAGGCATTGGTTATGGTGGTGGTGTGGCTGCAGACAAGTGGAAAGAAGCTGGCATTACGGGTTGGTATTTTGCAGATCGGGATGAGCCAATAGCGGCTACTATTTCAAGACTTGCTAAGCTTCCTATGGATGAGCATCCGGGTGAGAAATTTGTATATGGCTACAATACCGATATTTTGGGGGTAGTTATTGAAAAAGCTTCTGGTATGTCATTAGATCAATTTATAACCTCTAAAATACTTACTCCACTTGGTATGAAAGACACCCAATTTTATTTGCAACAAGGCAAGGTTAATCGCCTTGCCGTGGTCTATTCTGCCTATGAAAACAAATCTCTTGAGCGTTCACCCGATGCCGGCACAATGGTTAGCCAGGGAGCCTATGTTAATGGTCCACAAAAAAGTTTTTCAGGAGGAGCTGGCCTACTTTCAACAGCTTCTGACTATGCGAAATTTTTGCAGATGATGCTTAACAAGGGATCGCTCAATGGTACGCGCATACTTGCGCCAAGCACTGTGGAGTTAATGACGGTGAGCCACTTAGGTGACATTAAATATAGCTGGGGTTCCGGCCTCGGCTTTGGACTTGGGTTTTCTGTTTTAGAGGATTTGGGTGATAGGGGTGCGCCAGGTTCTATTGGAGAATTTGGATGGGGTGGAGCCTATGGAACAATCTATTGGGTAGATCCTAAGGAAGATCTTGTAGTAGTTTACATGAAACAATTAATCCCCACCAATAATCTGGACGATCAAGATAAGCTTCGTGCACTTGTGTATCAGGCGATTTTGAAGTAATGGTTGCCTATTAAAAGAAAATATATGCATTGCGCATATTGGAACATTAGGTTCAAGCCCGGTGGATGCTCGGACAAAGGTTGGAGTATACCTTAAAAGTATATACCTTTGAACAAAGGATAATACTATGAAAAATCTATCATTAAAACTCGAGGACGGTATTTTTCAGGAGACTGAGAAAATCGTGACAAAGGTTAAAAAGAGCCGGAACAGATATATAAACGAAGCTATCGAATTCTACAATCGACTTCATAAGCGGAGACTTCTTTCAATACAATTGAGTAAGGAATCAAAAATCGTTGCTAAGGACTCGTTGGAGGTTTTAGCTGAGTTTGAAAAAATGAACGATGAAGATTAAGCAATTCGACATCTGGATTGCTGACCTAAATCCAAGAATGGGGACAGAAACTGGAAAAATCAGACCCGTTATTATCGTTCAAACGGACTTATTAAATAAAGAACACCCTTCGACCGTCATTTGCCCGATAACGACAAATGTTAAGCCGGACTCTGAAATATTAAGAGTTCATTTAAAGAAGTCAAAATTCGGACTCAAGGAGGACTGTGACATAATGATTGACCAAGTAAGAGCAGTAGATAACAAACGACTTGTGAAAAAAATTGGAGAAGCGGATAACGCCACGGTTGACAAGGTTAGAGAAAATTTGAAAATAGTTTTAGACTTAGACTGACCGGCACGAAAAGCTAACAATGTGCACGTGCCCTAGCGCTGTTTCAGTGCTGCATTGTAATTTTAGTTCATAATTTCGTTCATACACATGGGACGGAATGGAGCAGGTTCCTTCCCTCGAGACTCGGGACCATTGTAGTTGTGGCAATTTTTTACTTCCTTGAATGCTTCCTTATACAGGTAAACGAAAAAACTATTTTATGAAACGTAGAAATTTTATTAAAGGCACAGGCACTGCGCTCGCTGGCAGTATGTTATTCGCACCTTCTGTTCTCTCAGCGGCTCACACACGCATAGCCGCTAATGACAAGCTCAATATCGGTGTAATCGGATGCAATGGCATGGGATGGTCAAACACAAACTCTATCCTCAAAATAAAAGAAGTGGATATTGTTGCCATTTGTGACGTAGATAGTAATGTTATTAAAAGGCGACTTGGTGATTATGCTGTGTTGAGAAAGAATATTCCAAAATCATATTCGGACTATAGAGAACTATTGAACAACAAGGATATTGATGCAGTAATTATTGGAACCCCCGATCATTGGCATTGTAAAATGATGGTTGATGCCGTGAAGGCAGGCAAGCATGTGTATGTAGAAAAACCAATTGCTAACAGTATTGCCGAGTGTAACCTCATGGTAGCGGCACAGGAAAAAACAGGTAAGGTGGTGCAGGCCGGCCAGTGGCAGCGAAGCGGACCGCATTATAGAAAGGCTATTGATATAGTGCGCTCAGGAGTGTTGGGTAAAATTCGCCTGGTAAAAGTTTGGGCTTATCAGGGATGGATGAAGCCCGTACCTGTAGTGGCTGATTCAGCTGCTCCGGCAGGAGTTGATTACGATTTTTGGTTAGGGCCAGCACAGAAGAGAAACTTTAATGCCAATAGATTTCACTTCAACTTTCGTTGGTTCTGGGATTATGCCGGTGGACTAATGACAGACTGGGGAGTGCACGAAATTGATATTGCATTATATGCCATGCAGGCGACTGCACCTATTTCGGTTTTGGCTTCTGGTGGTAAACTCGCGTATCCTGATGATGCTTCTGAAACACCCGATACCTTACAGGCAGTCTTTCAATACGAAAACTTTAATCTACTTTGGGAGCATGCCACAGGCATTGACAATGGACCATATAAAAGGAGAGAAGGAATTGCTTTTATTGGTAACAACGGAACGTTGGTAGTGGATCGGGGAGGATACGAAGTAATAGGGGAGCGCCAGGCGGAAGGATATTCAAGCTGGGGAAAAAATAAAATGGAAACCATTGAGGCATATACAAGACCTGATGGATTGAACTATACCGATCTGCATACTCAGAATTTTGTTGACGCCATTTATAAAAACGATCAGTCCTTGTTAAATACTCCTATTCGGTCAGGCAGCGTTGCCGCCATAAATGCTCAAATGGGAAACATTGCGTACCGGACGGCAAGCAAAGTTTTTTGGGATTCTAAAAATGGCAACTTCGGAAATCATCCCGAAGCCAATAAGCTGATTGCGGCTACCTATCATAATGGATGGGAGCTTCCAACGCTGTAACCAAATAATTGATCGCGGGTACTGAATTAGTTTGATCATTCGCTTACGCGTGCTTTCTTTTTTTAATTGAAATGTCATTCCGGGCACGTGAAAGTTTAGCTACGGAGTGCCTGTTTCATTTGACCCGGAATCCAGTAAAGTTAGCGTGCGTTTGTAACGCGCATTTTTTTTCTTTCATCTTGAGTCTGCAGATGGCGTGCCCCCGATACACATGCCCGCACACATCCATCGGGGTCTACTCGCCATCAACGCTCATCAGCACACGAGCCTGCCCCGCACCAGCGGGGGGCTCAAACATGCCGCTCCATCCTTCACGCATGGTGTTTCATTTTTACAAGCCGAAGTGGATTGGATGCTATCCGAATTGCTGGGTACATTAACCTTTTGAATGGCGTGTGGCGAAACAAGAAAAAATAAATCAGTATTTTCATGTGCATTTATGTGGGTTTAGGCACAAAATTAGGCCGGCTTTAAAAAATAAAATATCTTCCATTGCATATAGCCAGACGTTGTGCATCATTTTCAAGAAAGATTCTCCCAACTAATATAACGACAGACAATGGCGATTTTTCAAATAAAGGACGGACAAGCTGAGAGAGTAAAGCTTTCGGAATTCAAATTAGAGAAGGACTTACAAAAGATAATTGAGACGAATCTTGAGACGATATTTAACTGTAGATTTATTGCGACAGAGTTTTCGACAGGTAATATTCATTCTGG
>JAYVBN010000507.1:0-11257 GCA_043750455.1 Bacteroidia bacterium
GCCCGAAGAACGAAGTGCCATTGAAGCATTTATATTAGAAGACAAAAAACAAGGTCAGCAAAAATTTTCGCCGGCGGTTTTGGTGGATAGCTTTTTAAACCTTCCGTATGTGGGTACTGGCTACAATAAATTTTTAACTAAAGAAGGCTGGCCAGCTATCAAACCACCCTGGGGAACATTAAATGCAATCAATTTAAACACAGGTGAGTTTGTGTGGAAGACAACACTGGGCGAGTATGAAGAATTAAAGGCGCGTGGTGTTCCACCCACCGGAACAGAAAATTACGGAGGCCCTGTGGTAACAGCCGGAGGTTTAGTGTTCATAGCTGCATCGAGCGATAATAAATTCCGGGCCTTTAATAAAGCAACTGGAAAAATAGTGTGGGAATATCAACTTCCTGCTTCGGGGTTTGCCACACCTGCTGTATATGAATTGAATGGCAAACAATACATTGTTATAGCCTGCGGTGGCGGAAAACTTAGAACAAAATCAGGCGATGCTTATGTGGCGTTTGCGTTGCCATAGGGAAATCATAGTGATCAGATGACTTGATCAACTCGAAATGAGTTAGGTCGTAAGACCTGACTGCACAGTAGATGTAAAGTAATTCTTTTCCAGGCACAACCGATTATACAGATGCTGTTTATCAGCGTTGTGAAAGCACAAATTTCTGCATGCAATATAAGATTAGATAATACCGTTAAAAATGAGGATTAGTTTTTTGCTTTAGAGTTCTGGGAAACGGGCTTTGGTTGAAATGTGAAGGCTCTTTTTTTTATTGCCAAACCAATTCACTTAAACCTTTTTCCAGCGTGAAGCATAGAACAGAACCTGTTTTATCTGCATACCATGTATTGTCTTGTAAAGACTGTTTATCTTTTACCCTTACCAATGGCTTCACTTCTCCTCCGTCTTTTTTTATTCCAGGATTTCGGAGAGAGAAGTTCAGTTTCAGGGTGAAACCCCGTGTAGCAAATGGCGCTTTGATGCTCAGTTTATTCTTACTCACTACAATAGAAGTCAATTCCTTTGCAGCCCAGTAACGCGCAATTTCACTTAACTTCATCCAGATAATGTGATCGTATTTTTGATGCAGTCTTTTTACAACCAGTTTTAAGATGTTAAAACCAATGCGATCACCATTGAAATAAATACCGGGCCAATGACACACCATAATAGCCGGTTCGCCACTGTCAATAACCTCTATCATTCGCCCCGATGTAAGATCTTCTGTAATTAACTTATCCGCACTTCCGGGGTTTAGTCCATCCCAATCACCAAACCAGTCTTCCGTACAACCTAAAATTGAGACGACACATTTCGGGTCGGAGCCATCAAGATTAGAGGGATGCAATACCTGAGGTGCAACGCTCTTCCCTTTTTCGGTAAAAAGGTCTCGAAAGTAGTGTGGTATCTCGGCACCATAAACATCGCGTACAGCATCAAGTGTACTGAGGGCTAAATTGTTTTGATTGCGTCCACCATAACCTCCTGGGGTAGTCAATCCTTCGCATTGTAATCCTGCCTCCTTTAAAATGGTGAGTGCATAAGCCTGATAAGCGGCCAATTCATCGGCACTTTTTGTCTGGCTCCATTCCCAATTTTCCATATATGCAGGGGAGGCTTCCGGAAATGGCCTTCCTGTTTTGATATCAATAATGCGTGTATGGCTCACCATTTCAGGATGAATATCCCAGTTGGGTACAATCACTTCGCGGATGGTACTCAGGCTATCTTCCAACTCCTTCTTTGTCCAGCCTGGAATAAAGCGATTAACCCAGCCCGTACAGGCAGGGTAAGGTACTACGCTGTATTTTCCTTTTACACCCTGTTCATCAGCCCATGCTGCAAATTCCCGCACAAAGGAATCCGGGATTTCGCGGGGAAGTTTCCGCCAGTCTTGTTTATACTGGTCAGGAAATATTTCTGCAAATTGAGGAATACCGTAATAGGCCAAATTCACCAAACATGTGGAATCATCAATGATAAGACTGATGGGTACCCGATGGTAAGGATTTAGAACTTCAACCTGGAGTGGAGCGTCTCCCCAAGATTCGAAGCTGGGGGAAGAGGCTAATGCCACACCTCCCATGCCGGCAGTTTTCACAAAAGATCGCCTGTTAAAATTCATAGTTTAATGGTTATTCGGTTGAGATTTCGGTTATTCCTTTATTTGATGATTGAACAATTTCAACATAAATATATTTCAAGCTATGCACTTATTATGAAAAGTTACCAGTACTGTGCCGTCAGAGTACTGTGTCGTCAGGTCTTCCGACCTGACGCAATTGCACCCGAAGTCTTAGCTTAACTTTTGTTGCCATAATCGTACCCTATTCGTTTGCGGTCTTTATGTTCAACTTCCTGCTTATCCTTTTGTAACAGGTAGTTGATAGCTTCATACACATCCTTAAATTGTTTGTTGTACTTGCTTTCAAGTTCTTTCAGCTTTTCGGCAAGTTCCTTGTAATTCAAAATGAATTGCTTTAATGTTATAAAAGCCCGTACAATGGCAATACTAGTTTGTCTTGCTTTTTTGCTTTTCAAAACATTGGCAAGCATGGTTACCCCGTGTTCTGTAAAAGCTAATGGTAAAGCAGTTTTAGGGCGTTTGACAGGGTATGTCATCACAATTTGTGATGACATACTTTCCCATTCTTTGGCAGTAAGTTGAAACATGAAGTCATCAGGGAAAATGTCAATATTCCGTTTTACAGCTTGATTCAAAACCCGTGTTTCAACTTCGTATAACTCGGCAAGGTCAAAGTCCAGCATAACTTTCTGACCCCGTACTTCATGGATTTTCTTTTGAATGACTTGTAACTGCATTTTCTTTTATTTTAGTAGAGTAACTATAACTACGTTCTTACCCTTAATTTTTACTCAGCGTGATACTTTTTGCTAATTGAAAAGCAGGAAGGAAGTAAGAGGAGGAACGGCAGTGCCATTGTATAGTCTACTTCTTCATACATGGAGCCAACTTTAAGGGTATTGTAGTACTTATCGCGCTTTAAGTAATAGTTTATTTCGCTTGGCACGCTCCACGCAATATTGCCCAGGCATTGTGCCAAAAACCATTTCTCAATCAAACGTGCTGCACGGCCATTGCCATCTGCAAACGGATGGATTTTAACAAATACCAGGTGTGCGAACGATGCGTAATAAAAACATTCGTCAATACTTAATCGCTTGCGTTTTTTTAATTCGGTTATATCATTGAATAGCTGTTCATTTTCCTTATCAACAATACTCTTGTCGGCACCATGGTAAACGGTAAGCAAAACATTGCCCACTTTCACATCTTTGTCACGTACTTTTCCTTTGTAGCGTTCGTCCATTGAAAAGTTGGGCTAAGTATTTTATGAGCCTTAAGCGTGTTGGCTAATGTAAGGGCGTGAGTCTTGGCGAATTGATAGGCTTCAATCAAATCATCAATCTGTTTCATCTCCCTGTTTTCGTAGCCGGTCTGTTTGTTATGCAAATAGCTATCCATATCAATGCTGCTGCCTTCGATTAAAGATGAATACACAGATGAGGCTGACATTACCGGATACGTCTTGATATTCAATGCACTTAATTGTTTCAAGTGTTTGCTAAGTGTGAAGCACTGACGCTTTTTATAGTCAGGTAGGCAGATGGAAGAAATCAACTTCATAGCTGCTAAATTATTCAATAACCAGAGAATCTATTTCCCCTTTAGCATTCGCACGGGCAGTTTTCTAATGTTTTCGTGAGATTCTGAAGAAGCTTTTGCTATTGGTCGAACTATAGGTGCACTCTTAATCTGATATTTTGCCAATTTTATGGATCTTATTGGTAAATTAATATGAAATTTTAACCATAAATACATCAATTAATAAAAAATTATAACCAAATTGAATAAAAAACACTGACTTAATGGGTAAAATTACCCCTTCCAAAATTCAGGAAATCATTTTTGCCTCGTCAGAAAAGAGCGAATCCAGACGAATTACAGCCCTATTGAAAGAAAAATCGATCAAAAAAATTGCTTCAAGGATTTACACTTCAAATCTGGAGGAGGATCCGGCTGTAATCATAAAGAGAAATTGGTATCGGATTTTGGCTCACCTGTTTCCGAATGCCATCTTAAGTCACAGGAGCGCACTCGAATTTAAACCAACTTCAGCAGGTCATATTTTCCTTTCCTATTCCTATCCATCAAATATTCAGTTGCCAGGTTTAACAGTCCACCTGTTGAAGGGCTCTGAACGACTAGAAGGAGATAATCCATTTTTTGAAAATCTCTATGCCTCTCAGGAAGCAAGGGCATTTCTGGAGAATTTGCAAGAGACAAGAAAGGGAGGTGAGGAATCTAAAAGCTTGCCGGTCTCGGAAATTGAAGAGAGGCTTGACACATTCATAAGAGCCAGGGGTGAAAAGAGTTTGAATGCATTGCGCGATAAGGCAAGGGAAATTTCTATCACCTTGCACATGCAAAAGGAATTCAAAAAGTTGAACCTGTTGATCAGCGATCTTTTGGCCACAGGCAAATCTAAGAAGTTAACATCTCCAGTGGCAGTAGCGCGCTCGATGGGAGAACCTTTTGACCCTGACAGGATTAAATTATTTGAAAGTCTGTATGAAGAGCTGGCTGGGAAAATTTTTCCGGAACACAAAGTTTCAAACTCGATTAATGGGTATAAGGCATTTGCATTTTTTGAAGGATATTTTTCAAACTACATTGAAGGTACCGAGTTTACAGTAAGCGAAGCCAAAGAAATAATACTCACTGAAACACCTTTGCCCACCAGAGATGAGGATTCGCACGATATACTTGGCACATACCGGATAGTATCAGACAAAAAAGAGATGGCTGTTTGTCCTGTCAATGCAGATGAGTTTCTTGATCTGGTGCGAAACAGGCATGCAGTTCTTTTACAGGCACGCAAATTAAAAAAGCCGGGCGAGTTTAAAGATAGAAATAACAGGGCGGGCGATACCGAATTTGTAGACTGGAGTTTGGTCAACGGCACATTAAAAAAAGGCTTTGACTGGTATACGTTATTGAAAGACCCATTTGCAAAAGCGGTTTATATGATGTTCCTCGTAAGTGAAGTACATCCGTTTCTGGACGGAAACGGCAGGATAGCAAGGGTAATGATGAATGCAGAACTCTCTTCAAAAGGATTATCTAAAATTATTATCCCAACGGTTTACCGTGAAGATTATACGGGGGCATTAAGAAAACTTAGAAGACAACGAATTGCCGACCCATATATCAGGATGATGAGGAGAGCATACGAATTCAGCTCCACAATAAATCATGAAAGCTTAGAAGAAATGGAGAAGTACTTGCAGGCGTGTGACGCATTCAAGGAGCCAAAAGAAGGGAAGCTGATTTTTCTGTATGACACCTGAGTTAGTCATGATGATAGTTTGGCAAACATTCACTTCAATCGAGATAAGTTTTGAGCGGGTAGCTATGGAAACAAGTCTTCATCTTTTTCCTATCTTTAAAACATGTCATCTATCGTAAAAGGTTTTGAGTTTGATATTTTTATAAGTTATCGCCACAACGATAACCATTCAGGTTGGGTAACGGAGTTTGTAAAGGCGCTGCAAGAAGAGTTGGCTGCCACCATTAAAGAACCTGTCTCTGTTTACTTTGACACCAATCCTCATAACGGTCTGCTCGAAACCCACAATGTGGATAAAAGCCTGGAGGGAAAACTAAAATGCCTCATTTTCATTCCTATCGTCTCTCAGACTTATTGCGATACAAAAAGTTTTGCATGGCAGCAGGAGTTTTGCGCCTTTAATAAGCTGTCGAAAGAAGATCAATTTGGAAGGGATATAAAGTTGGGCAATGGAAATGTAGCGAGCCGGATTCTTCCTATAAAAATACACGATCTGGATGCTGATGATAAAGAGATTCTGGAAAATGAGTTAGGTGGCGTGCTTCGCTCCATTGAGTTTATTTTTAAATCAGCTGGAGTCAATCGCCCTTTGCGGGCAGAGGATAAACGTGAAGACAATCTCAGCCGGTTGTTCTACCGTGATCAACTGAATAAAGTTGCCAATGCCATAAAGGATATCATGAATGGGATACGTTTTCCAGATAGGAGGGATATCTTTCCAGAATCAAAAAGTAATCCGGAAGCGGATGTAGCTACCAACTCAAAACCTATTCCTGATCAGAGTAAGCAATCCATAGCCGTGCTCCCTTTTGTAAACTTATCTCAGGATCCGGCACAGGAATATTTTGCGGATGGGATCACAGAAAATATTTTAATTCAACTAGCTGGCTTGAAGCAATTACGGGTGATTTCTCGCACCTCTGTCATGCGCTACAAGAAAACAACCAAGTCGGCACCTGAGATTGCAGCTGAGTTAAGTGTAAAGTATATTCTGGAAGGAAGTGCGCAAACGCAGGGCAACAAAGTGCGCATATCAGTGCAATTAATTGATGCGATAAGTGAAGATCATCTGTGGTCAAAAGTATTTGTAGAGAGTATGGACGATATTTTCGCCATACAAAGCAGCGTAGCAGAAATTGTAGCCAAAGAACTTCATGCGTCTTTCGCTCCCCAGGAAAGTAAAAAATTAAAAGAAGTACCCACTAAAAATCTTGAAGCATACGATCTGTTCCTGAAAGGCCGGCATGCCTTTAATCAATGGGGTGTGGAGGGCTATATAGCTGCCACAGAATATTTTAAGAAAGCAATTGCCTTAGACCCGGAGTTTAAAGAAGCCTATTCGTATTTAGCAAGTTCGTACTCTGCACGCATGTCGTGGAATGGTGATCTATCTCCCGATGAAGCGAATAAGAATATTGAATTATATCTCAGCGAAGCGTGGAAGAGAGGGCCAACTGATAATGATTATCTCACAAAGGCATTTGTTGAATTTTTTGTGAACAAGGATTTTGCTGCCTCTGAAAAATTATTACTGGAGGCTATTTCACTGAATCCGAACAATGCTTCCGTGCTGTACACGTATAGTTATCTGCTCGATATGATGAGTAGGGTAGAAGAAGGGATTCAATGGGTGAACAAAGCAAAAGTAATTGAACCGCTATCTATTGCGTATTTTAATTATCAATCCGTAAGTCTTCACCTCATGGGTAAAAACGAGGAAGCACTGGCTGTAATAAAAGAAGGCTTGCGGTTATATCCTTCTGTCTTGCGATTTTATGATTTTATGGCGCGTATCTATCTCACCATAGAAAAATGGGAAGAAGCAGAAGCAGCAGTGTTAACGGGTTTTCGCATGTCTACCCTAAGGCCTCCTTCTATGGTAGCCTTTCTGGCTATTGCTCATGCTTCTTCAAGTAAAAAAGATAAAAGCAAAGAATTGTTGGACGAACTGACAAAGCGAAGTGGTGACAACGAGAGAGGGGTCAATATCAATATTGCGTATGTCTTCAGTGCTTCGGGTGATTTTACAACTGGCTTGCAATGGTTAAACAAAGCCAAGCAAACAAATGATGTTGGTCTCATTTGGTGGCAGGTGGATCCACTCTTTAAAAAATTGAGAGAGCATTTACAAAACAAAAATGAATCGGTTGTCGCGGATTTCGTTGCAGCTGAAAAACACATTTCTGCTTTACTCGAAGGGGAAATGCCAAAACTGCCTTATCATAATATTGAACACATTTATGATGTCCTTAATTCATCTGAGACCATTGCTAGGAATGAGCTGGTGACCGAAGATGACATCAAAATCATTCGACTGGCAGCCCTCTTTCATGATGCGGGTTTTATATACTCCGCCAAAGAGCATGAAGCGAGGGGTGCCCAAATGGCAGAAGAAATATTGCCACAGTTTAGCTTCACCAACGATCAAATCGAAATCATTGAGAACATGATTTTAGCCACTCGGCTCCCGCAATCACCAACTACGCAGCTGGAGAAAATAATATGTGATGCAGACCTGGACTATCTGGGGCGCGAAGATTTTTATGAGATTGGCAACCGGCTTTACTTGGAGTTGAAGGAACAAGGTGCAGCAGAAACCGAACGGGAGTGGAACATCATACAGCGCACGTTTCTGCAATCGCACCGGTATCATACAGAATTTGCGAGACAGAACAGGGAGGGACACAAGCAAGAGCGACTGAAGGAGATTATCGACCAACTTAAACGATAGGCAGGCTTATAGAATAGAGTCGTAAAATCTGGAATCCTATTCTGATCTTTGGAGAAATGTGGCTTTTATTTCCCTATTTCTCCAGTGGAAGCAGTTCCCATCGAAAGGCCAGGCATGTTCCGTGGAAGCTGCCCTGAATAGCCTTTGAATATCTGGAGAAATGTGTCATATTTATTGAGATTTCTCCAAGTATAATTATGTCTGCTACCGCTACTCTTATCGGAAGAGAACCTGAAATTGAAAAATTAGATAAACTCCTGATACACGGGCAGGCGGTATTCCTTTCTGTTTATGGCCGAAGGCGCGTGGGCAAAACTTTTCTCATCCGGCAGCATCTTAAAAACAACATTGTATTTCATTTAACGGGAACCAAAGACGGAATTAAAGAAGAACAGCTTCAAAACTTCTTTGATGAATTTATCCGGAGAACTGGCACGCGAAAAAAATATCCACGGCCGGCCTCGTGGCATCAGGCGTTCCGCTACCTCGTAGATTATTTAAAAAGTATTCCTAAAAAGAAAACGAAACAGGTAGTGTTCCTGGACGAGATGCCCTGGCTAGATAATCCCAAGTCAGGGTTTGTGCAGGCACTGGAGTTTTTCTGGAACCAGCATGCCTCATCCATGAGCCACCTTGTGCTTATTGCCTGCGGCTCGGCCTCCTCGTGGATGAAGAAAAATTTAATCAACGCCCGGGGTGGTCTGCACAATCGTGTTACGCACAAAATGAAACTGGAGCCTTTTAACCTTCACGAAACAGAGCAATTCATTCGCTCCACGGGTGCCAGACTCACGCCCTATCAAGTCCTGGAAATTTATATGGCCATGGGCGGCATACCTTTTTACCTGAAGGAAATTGAGAAAGGCAAAAGCGCCACACAACTCATAGACGACATCTGCTTCTCACCCAAAGGCCTGCTGTATGGGGAATACGTTCAACTCTATCATTCGCTTTTCAAAAATGCCGAATATCATATCACGGTAATTCAATGTCTGGCCTCCAAACCCCAGGGCATGACACGCAAAGAGATTTCCATGAAAACGAAACTGAGCGAAGCCACTCTCAACCGCACACTGGAAGAACTTACCGATTGCGATTTTATCTCTTATTACGAGCCCCTCCTCAACAAAAAGAAGGAGGCCGTTTATAAGCTTACAGATTTGTATTCTCTCTTCTATCTGAAATTCATTAAGCCTAATAAAAAAGGCGGACCCGGCACCTGGAAGCAGCTCTCGCAAACCAACACCTTCACCGCCTGGAGCGGTTATGCGTTTGAGAATATTTGCATGATGCACCAGGCGCAGATAAAAAGGGCGCTCGGCATCAGCGGCATCCACAGCACTACCTACTCCTGGTTTTTTAAAGGAAACGATTCGTTGCCAGGCTGCCAGATTGATATGACCATTGACAGGGCAGACGAAACCATTAATTTATGTGAAGCAAAATTTACCCGCGAAAATTTTGCCATCACCAAAAGTTATGCGGCTCAGTTGCGCATGAAAAAATCCGTTTTCAGGCAGGCTACCAAAACAAAAAAGAATACCTTAACCACATTGCTCACCACACACCCAGCCATACGAAATGAACATTACCTGGCCGAGGTGGATAATGAAGTAACCATGGATAAATTATTTAGGCAAGAGTAAACGACACAAAAGAAATCCTATGAAAGCAAAATCCATCAAAGGAAATTCTCCCGAAGAAATTCAGGAGGCCTTACAACTGAACCTGGCTGACGGTTTCAAACCTACCCTTGCCTTTGTATTCATCTCCATCAAACAAGACATTGATGTTGTTCGCCAGCTCCTCGATCAGCATGGCATTCAGATTTTTGGCGCCACCACAGGCGGTGAGTTTATTGATGGCGAAATTGGAGCAGGAACCATTGCCATTCTGCTGGTGGACATGAAACCATCACACTTTAAAGTATTATTGAGCGATTACCGCGATAAAGACCCGGATGCAGTGACGCAGCAAATGGCGGCAAAAGCAAAAGAGACTTTTAAAAACCCTTCGTACATTATTTCAGTCAGTGTGGACGTAAGAGGTGAATCCGGACCTGCTATGGAAGACCCGCTTGTCAAATCCATAGAATCTGTCACTGGAAAAGACATAATCTTATGGGGCGGCCGGGCCGGTGATGATTTTGTTTTTCGTGAAACAGTAGTATTCAACCATGAGCTTTCAACCAAAAGAGGGATCATCATGCTGGTATTGGATGGCGATAAAATTCTGGTGAGAGGATCTGCGGCATCCGGGCAAAAGGCCGTGGGAACTGAAAAGATTATTACCAAGGCCAGTGGTAAATGGGTATATGAAATTGACCACCAACCTGCTGCTGAAATGGTGTTAAAATACCTGGGGTTAAACTTAACTCAGGAAGAAGCTGAAACCTTTTATCCCAAAGAGGGCATCGTGTTTAGTGTTTCCCGCGACAAGGGTGATCCGGTGTTGCGCGGATTGGGTGTGTTTGATTGGAAGAATAAATCTTTTTCATCGCTTGGCGACATTCATGAAGGTGACAAAATACGCCTTACCATTCCTCCGGATTTTGAGGTGATCGAAGAAGTGAGAAAAAATGCCGAAAAAATAAAGCAAGAGGAACTGAAGGAAGTCGATGCCTTACTGATGTTTTCCTGTATAGGCAGGCTCGGGCAATTTGGACCCTTGGTGGGAGAAGAAATAGACGGAGTAAGAAAAGTCTTCAATGTACCCATGGCAGGTTTTTTCACTTATGGTGAATTCGGCAGAACCAATAACGGAAATAATGAATTTCATGCTAATACATGTTGCTGGGTGGCATTGAAAGAAATATAACCTTCAGCGAAAATCAGCGGCATCAGCGGGAAACTTTTCTCCGGCAGATTGCGCAGATGCACGCAGAAACAGAAAAAAGAAGATAGCAGAAGAGGAAAAAAACAGACGAAACTCTTCAGCGAAAATCAGCGGCATCAGCGGGAAACTTTTCTCCCGCAGATTGAGCAGATGAACGCAGAAAATAAGCATGACAGAAAACGAAATATCCTATAAAATCAGAGGGGCAATTTTCAAAGTATTTAATGCTTTGGGCCCAGGATTACTTGAATCAGCTTATGAAGCTGCACTCATGCATGAATTGACTAAGGACGATCTCGAAGTAAAATCACA
>JAYVBN010000508.1:0-7574 GCA_043750455.1 Bacteroidia bacterium
AAAGATCTTTATGAATAAAATAGTTATAACTGCTTTGCACTATGTTTACCAGTGCAAGAGCTATTAAAAGAGCCATTAGGTTCATAAGCAACGATTCACCCAGAAACTGCCAGATTAATTGTTGCTTGCTCGCCCCCGTAACTTTTCGAATACCGACTTCTTTGGCTCGCTTTAATGAACCGGCCGTAGAAAGATTAATGTAATTGAACCATGCAATCGCTAAAATAAAAATTGAAATCCCGCTAAGGAGATAAATGAAACCCAAACTTCCTGTTGTTGGAAAGCTTTCGTTTAGTGAACTAGCTAGGTGTTGTTGTGCCATTGGCTGTAGCCTGATCATTTCTGTGCCCTCTGGAGAGGCCTTCTTTTTCAGGTCTGTAATTTTTGTTTCCAGTAAATTCAAATTTGCCGGGGACTGTACAAGCATATACGCCTTCATCCATTGCGACCCCAAGCCATCTAAACTTGCCCACGCCTCGTTGCCATTAAGGTTGGCTTTATTGGCCAATGTTTCTATTGAAAAAATAAGATCATACTGAAAATCTGAATTCTGAGGCATGTTATCATAGACCACAGTTACAGTATAAAATGTTTTGCCGAACTGGTTGTTTAGTGTGAGTACATTGCCTACTGCGTTCTTTTCGCCAAAGTATTTTTTAGCTGTTGCTTGAGACAGAGCAACAGTGTTTGGCTGTTTCAATGAGGTAGCGATTCCTTCATTAATCTGAAAAGTAAATAGCTCGAAGAAGTTACCTTCCGCGTAAGCAAAGTTTTTTTCTCTAAATGATTTAACAGTGGAAGATGAATCCTCTAAGGCCACAACTCCGTTGCCTAATGAACTACCTTCTGCAATGCGGCAATAGTCTTTTATTTCGGTTAACTGTTGTTTGCCAATAGGCATTAGTCCAGGGGCGATGCCATCCCACACTTCGCCACTTTTACTTTGCATAAGTACGCGATATAGGTTGGGCAAGTTGGTATGAAAACCATTTACACTTTTCTCAAAACTTATATACTGAAAAATTAATATAAAGGCTGCCATCCCTAACGACAAGCCCATCAGGTTAATGAATGTGAAGACAGGGTTCTTACTCAGGTTGCGGAAGGCTGTGGTAAAGTAGTTTCTTAGCATAATCGTAACTAACAGGTTTGAAATTGGAATGTTCTTTTTTCGAATTTTCAAAAAGTTGATTGCCAATATCAGTGCCAGTTATAAATAGGTTGGAAAGAAGCTGAAAGCACTATTTAACGATGCCAAAACTCACCTAAAGACGGTCGTTGGTGAACGAGTATGTCCGATTGCGGGCGGAATGAAACTTAATTTTTGTATGCGGTATAGTGATGATCGCCTTGTAAAAAGAAAGTGGAGGTAAACCGATTTTATAGTATGAATTTGAAACCCCATGTTGCCTACGCGATAGCCACATTTATCACAGATGCAATACCAGAAGAAGTGCTTCAGTGTTGATGGATGTAGAAAAAGCATCCATCTTAAGGTTTGCTAAAGTTGACTTAGCGTAATCATTTTCTCTTTCTCCGGATCCCAGAGTTTGAGACGGAAGCATCTGATTATTTCGGGTAGGTCCCATGAAGTGGTGGGAGCATTTCCTAGTTCGGGCATACTTTCAAGAGCTTCCTCCAGTCGGTAAAATGGAATTCGTGAATTCAGATGATGTACATGATGATATCCAATATTTCCTGTAAACCATTGCATGACAGGATTCATAATCATACAACTGGTAGAAGCCAGGGCTGCATAGTCATATGCCCAGTCATGGTTTTCCCTGAACTTAGCGCCAGGGAAATTATGCTGACAATAAAATAAGTATGAGCCCATAGCAAACGCTATGAAAAAAGGAAAGAACCAACTGATAAAAAAAGTAGCGACACCTAAAAAATACCAGATGGCCACCGCACCAGCTATATGAAGAATCAAAGCTAGTAGCGAATCAATATGTCGGCCAGGACTTTGAAAAAAAGATTTCAGGTTGAGCCAATAGATGAATAAAGTAAAGTAACCAAAAATGACTGTTAGAGGATGCCTATTGAGTAAGTAGATTCGTTGTTCTTTTTTACTCAGGCTTAAGAAACGATTTTTTGTGATAGTTGGATAAGAACCAATTCCGGTGATCGTTAATTTTGAATTGTTGTTATGGTGATGTTCATGCGATCTCTTCCAAATGGTTTGAGGTGCCAGCAAATAAATTCCCACAGCCTTCATTACCCATTCAGCTATCATTGATCTCTGCAAGATGGCTCTGTGTTGGTAGTCATGGTAGATCACAAACATTCTCACATAAAGCAAACCACACGATATACTAAAGAATATTCTAACCGGAATCGGGATACTTTCGAATAATGTAATACTAAAAGCTAAAATGGATAATAAGATGGTGCCAAGGATCTCTACCCAACTCCTCACTCGATTCTCTCCCGTAAATTCTTTGCTTGCTGCAATTAACTCTTTGCCTGTTCGCATGCTATACTTTGCTTCTGTCTAAAAAATTTCCCCAAAGGTAAGGAAAACAGGCAACTCGTTTATATTAAACTCAATCTGTAGGACGTGTATGTTTCCACCTGCGATGAGACCAAAGCCAGATCGTTGGATCCAAAATAATTTCCTTCTCAAGACGTTTCATAAAGGCTTCAGAAATTTCATTCTCAGTAGTTTCCCTGGGTTTTGAAAACAACAGCTCAGGAGTAACATCATAATATCCTCTTCGCACACGTTTGATATTCATGAATACAACAGGATAGTCAAACTTAATGGCCAATTTTTCGGGCCCGGTGAAAACAATCGTATCCTGATTTAAAAAATTTGTCCAATAGCCTTTGTCGTGAGGGGCGGTTTGGTCAGCAATAAATGCTGTAGCCGTTACCTGCTTTCTGTTCGCCACCATGTCTCTTAACGTTAGGTTTACCGGTGTGATGCGTGTACCAAATCTTGTGCGCATCCCCACCATCATTCTTTCAAAATAGGTGTTGGTCAATGGCCGATAAATCACCACTAACTGAAAATTTGTGTTTAGTGTAAAACTAGGGCCTGCCCATTCCCAGTTGCCATAATGCCCCATCACAATAATGAAGCTTTTTTTCTCTTCATACAGTTTATCCAGCCACTCCTGATGGTGAAAGGTGCAATGATCTTTTGACTCTTTCTCTGTCATCCTGAGCGTTTTCAATGTTTCTAGAATCAGGTCGCACAGGTAGCTGTAATAAATCCAGCATAGGTCTTCAATTTCAGCTGGACTTTTATCAGGAAAAGAGTTTCGTAAATTGGTTAGCACTACTTTCTGTCGATATCCAGTAAGCCTGAATATGTAGTAGAGTACATTCGAAACTTTATAGAGTGCACCAAATGGTAAAGCAGCTATTAGATAAATAAAGGGGTAGGCAAGGTAAAACGAAATCGCGTGCATCAGAAATCCTAAATTAATAATAATTCAATTGGGGCAACAATTAATTTAGCCGCATATTATATGCTACTTATTGTCAAGTTAAATAGTGCGACTAGAAAAATCTTGAATGGTCAGTTTAGAATATCATGCTTTTCAATGTTCGTCAGTGACTCTGAATTGAGCAGCGTAGTGGCGCAAGCTTCGGCATGCGGTAGTTCGTATCGGAAGAAAAATTTCATGGTATGTATTTTTCCCTCGTAAAATTCTTGCGACTGAGCTATGTAATCTCTTTTTGAAATTGCGCGTTGTGCAACCAAAGCTTGTTTCAACCATTGCCATGCAATGACGACATAGCTTGCCATTTCCATAAAGACTGTAGCATCCGCTAAGAAACGTTCAAGATCTTTATTGGTTAGGTGCTTACTTAACTCTTGAATTGTGGTGGTCAGGCGGTTCACTTCATTTTTTAAGTTTGCACAATATGGACTTAAGGAATCATGAACAGCTGCCTGATTGATCGTTTCCGTCATAGCGTCAACTAAGACCTGATACGCTTTGCCATTTTGCATGGTCACCTTCCTGCCTAATAAGTCAAGTGACTGAATGCCAGTGGTACCTTCGTATATAGACATTATGCGCATATCGCGATAGTATTGTTCAACAGGAAAATCAATTGTGTAGCCGTAGCCACCAAATATCTGAATGGCCAGGGCGGTTGAACGGTTGCCTTGCTCTGAGGCATAGGTCTTTATGATGGGAGTAAGGATTTCTAGCAAGAGAGTGTTTTGTTCTTTTTCATCTCCATCAGTTACATGGGCGAGATCAAAAAGCCGATTGCATTCCATTGCCAGGGAAAGTGAACCTTCCGCAATTGCTTTTTGAGTGAGTAACATTCGTTGAACGTCAGAATGTTTTATGATTAAAAGAGGAGCTTTGTTGGGATCCTTTTCATCGGGCCTTCTTCCCTGTGGTCGTTCCTTCGCATATTGTAAGGAGGCTTGATAAGCTGCCATAGCCACCGATGCAGCAGTTTGTCCAACTCCGATGCGTGCTTCATTCATCATTTGAAACATGTACGATAAGCCTTTGTTGGGTTCGCCAACAAGCCAACCTGTGCAATCATTATTGTCACCAAATACCAGGTGCGTGGTGGCATATCCTCGTTGACCTAGTTTTTGAAAATCACCAGCACAGAAAACATCATTGTGACTAAGTGTTCCTTCGGGCTGTGGAATAAATTTAGGGATGATGAATAATGAAATACCTTTTACTCCGGCCGGGGCACCTTGAATACGAGCAAGCGTTAAGTGGATGAAATTTTCAGAAGCCTGATGTTGCCCACCAGAAATAAAAATCTTCTGACCTTTTATTTTATAGAATCCTTTAATAGAAGTAGGAGTAGCAGAGGTTGTGATGTCAGTCAATGCGCTTCCAGCCTGAGGTTCGGTGAGCGCCATCGTGCCTTGCCACTTCCCGGAAAAAATTGATGGTACGTATGTGTCAATCTGTTCTTGACTACCAAAACTGGTGATTAAAGCCGAGGCTCCTGTGGAAAGGCCGAGATAGCCTTGTGCTCCATTATTAGCAGCAGCAAAAATATGATGTGCTGCATTGTATAGCATGATTGGAAGTTGCATGCCACCGTGTTCAAATTTGGCAGTGCCACTGATCCATCCCTGGGCTGCACCATTGCGTATGATATTTTGCAATTGAGGATGAGATACCACCTCGCCCTTGCCATCATAGCGAACTGGCTGTTGATCCATCTCACGGAAGAAAGGATATAGATCGCGATCAGCAAAATCCTTTGCGGATTGGATCATCATGTCAACTTGTTCCTTTTCTAAGTGTGAAAACTTGGGATACTTAAATAGGTCTGTAATGGCATGTACTTCATGAAGAAGGAAACGCAAATGTTCCATGCTGGTGTAACGGCTCATATTACCAATGAATTAAAATCTGAATTAAACATATGCATAAACATCAAATCATTCCTTTTTCAATTGACTTAACTGTTCTGACAGATAAACTTTTGATCACAAGCAACAGTTGACCAAATCGAGGATCTTTGGTGAGGCCTTGCTTCCATCGGGCATAAATTTGTTGGGCAATCACAGCATTTTTATATAAACCAAATACATAGTAAAAAGGGATGTTGGACACATTGCGTCCACTTTTCAACGCATAGCGCTCAATTACCTCCTGTCTGTTTAAATTCCCTGGAAGCCAGGTCAGATTAAATTGCTTCATGGCTTCGTCATCACCTGCCTCTGCCCAATAGGCTAACGTGGCTCCAAGATCCATCAACGGATCACCAACTGTCGACATTTCCCAATCCAACACCGCTAGTATTTTACTTAAGTTTGTAGTGTCAAGTACAACATTGTCATGTTTGTAATCATTGTGTAGAAAGGTAGCAGATTGAGTAGGTGGCTGATTTCTTTTTAGCCACTCTGCTGTTTCATCCATTTGAATTAGTTTATCAGTCTCTGAATTATAGTAGCGCTTAATCCAACCTTCCACCTGACGCATTACATATCCTTCTGGCTTACCTAATTGAACGAGGTCGGTTTTATGAATATCGAGCGCATGAAGCGCAACCAGATTATCAATTAATGATTCTGAAATGGATCTATGCAATTCGGGATCCAGATTCATCTTTTTTGCGTTGGTTGTTCTTAAAATAGTACCTTCTACTTTCTCCATGATGTAAAAAGGTGAACCTACCACATCAACAGTTTCGCAATAGATAATTGGTTTAGGTACTAACTTATAATGATCTCTTAACAATGACAATACCCGGAATTCCCTACCCATATCATGGGCAGATTTAATGTTAGCACCATGTGGTGGGCAGCGAAGCACAAAATCTTTTGTAGTTGTATTCAGACAATAAGTAAGGTTTGAGTATCCCCCGGGAAACTGAGTGATCCCTGTAATTTGCCCTACTTCTGTTGTCTTATCTTTCAAATAATCATTAAGCTTACCTGGATCAAGTTCTTCTCCAGCCCGAACGGGAACAGTTTTATCTAAGCTTGTTTGATTCATTTATTCTCAAGAGTAATTTCTTGCCTACTTCTTCTTAAGGTCCAATCCATATTTTTTTAAAATACTCCTGGCAAGAGTTTGTTTGTGTACCTCATCCGCTCCGTCCCAAATTCTGGCGCCTCGTTCGTGACGGTAAATCGCAGAAAGAATAATATCATCCGTTACACCGAGTGCTCCATGTACCTGAATGGCGCGATCGAGTACCCGTAGTACCATATTGGCCACATAGAATTTAATTCCTGAAATCTCATCGCGCACTGCGGCTGCACCCCTCTGATCAATTTCATGCGCTGTGCGAAGTACCAGTAATCTGGAAGCATCAATTTCAACTCTACTTTCAGCAATAAATCCCTGGATAAATTGTTTTTCTCCAAGCATTGTATATTCGTCAATTGCGCGTGAGGCAGCATGTTTGCACATCATGTCAAATGCTTTTTCGGCAATGCCAACCCAACGCATACAATGATGGATTCTACCAGGCCCTAATCTTTCCTGCGCCAGACGAAATCCTTGTCCTTCTTCTCCAATAAGATTCGATACAGGCACACGACAATTCTGGTATTCGATTTCTGCATGACTAAACCAGCCTTCACCCGGCTCGCCAAATACAGAAATATTTCGGATTAATTTAAAGCCAGGATTATCAGTAGGCACGATGATCATACTGGCACGTTCATGTTTAGCAGCTTTTGGATTTGTGACTGCCATCACCACAGCAAAGGCTGCCCCGTCTGCAGAAGAAGTAAACCACTTGTGCCCGTTGATGATATATTCATTTCCATCGCGCACAGCAGTTGTAGCCATGAGGGTAGGATTTGATCCAGCGAATTCGGGTTCCGTCATCGAGAAACAACTTCTGATTTTACCCTCAAGCAAGGGCTTTAAAAATTTGCTCTTAATTTCTTCTGAACCAAACTTGTGGATCAACTCGGTATTTCCAATGTCAGGAGCTTGTGTATTGAAAACATAATGACCAAAGAAAGGCGCGTAGGAGAGAGCCTCACTCAATTGCCCAAATTCACAAAGTGTAAGACCAACTCCTCCTTCGCTTTTTGGAAGGTGTAATCCCCACAGCCCTTCTGCTTTTACTTTCTCGCGTTTCTGATCAAGAATTTTTATGGTTTCAGC
>JAYVBN010000509.1:0-2219 GCA_043750455.1 Bacteroidia bacterium
CTATTAGGGGAAGTGGAAGTATTAATCAGCCTTGGAACTTTCGCTAATAGTTCAATCCAGGACTCAAGCTTATCGGCATGAAGAGTTTTCCATTTTTCCAATCTATAAACACATTGAAGATCATACAACAGCAGGCTGTTCCCTACCATATTCATCAAGAGATTCATTCGGGCATCCAGCGCACTTACCAGGGAAGATAAATCCTTTACTTGCTCATGGGCCTCCGTGGCCTGTTTCTTTAATTTCTGAAGTAAGGGTGAGGAAAAATTTTGTTTTTGTACACGTAAAAGCAAGTGTGAATATTTTTCTAAAACATTTTTCTTTCGACTCACATACGCATGAAATGCGTTGACTTTTTTTAAATGAAACGCCAGGAAAGTCCATTGAAATAACACAAGCAGAGTTGCAATCGGCTTTGCAAAGGGAACAAAAAAGGAAAGAGTAATCATGAGAAGCGTCAATGCCGGAATTATCCAAAGCAGGTAACGATATGCCATGCCGTGAAGAATCTGGGTGCTTCGAAGCCAGGCGCTTATTTGTTCCCTATCTCCCTGCTGTTCACCTACTTCCATGGCGGATGCCTGAAAATCCTGACAGAAGTCAAGCTGTGCTGAAAGTTCCTTGGAAGATTGTTGGTACGTATAAATTTGGTTGGGTGAAGTAAAAGGGTTTTTAAGCTGGCCAACAAATTGTTCAGTACCTGCAAGCGTATTGGTCCGATTTAGGTATTGGAATAACGATCCTTCACCAAACATATCTAAATCGTGTGAATAGAAATGCTTCGAGTCAGTAAATGAAACTCCTGAAGAAAATTGGGAGAGGTCTCCATCCAGGGCATTGGCTTCACGCTCGTTAATAGCGACCAGGTTTTCAAGGTGTATTTTTTTTTCGAAAACCAGGCTATGGTGATAAACCAGTAAAATGAATCCAATGACTGATACAGGCAGGAAGTAGAATAGAATAGAATTTTGAAATGCACCGTAGGCTACACCTAAAAAAATAATGGCAACCAATATGCGCACGATGGCTATTCGGTTGATTATTTTTCGGGTTAGTTGAAGCTGTGCTTCGAATTTAACCCTTCGTTGAAGATATTGATCAACCAACACTGTGTGTTCCATCTCGTACTGCTTACAAGACTCCTTCTACTAACCGCATGACTTGCTCTAATGCCTCTTTATCAGATTGATCAAAATCATTCAGTGTATCGCTGTCAACATCAAGTACTAAGGCAACTTCTCCATTCTTAAAAGCTGGTAATACAATCTCAGATTTAGATGCGGAACTACACGCAATATGACCTGGAAATTCCTCCACATCCGGAACGAGAATGACTTTCTTTTCTTTCCATGAAGCTCCACAAACGCCTTTGCCGTATTGAATACGTGTACACGCAATGGGTCCCTGAAAAGGACCCAGCACGAGTTGATTATCCTTCACTAAATAGAACCCTACCCAGAAAAAATCCATGGTCTGCTTCAGGGCGGCTGCAATGTTTGAAAGATTCGCTACCACATCGGTTTCTCCTTCAATTAATGATTGAATTTGGGGAACTAAGGTTGCGTAGCGTTCTTGCTTGTCGGTGGAGGTGGAGACGATCAGTTCTTCAGCCATATTAATTTCTGAACATAATTTCTAACTGCTTACATATTTTTCTGCAAAGTAAATCTGATAACCCTGGGTGTCGACCCACCGAAGATTGCTTTTTCTTCGTTGGGTTTTGATAGATTGAATGATTGGCATCTTCTCGAATTAATATACAACCGTGAGCATGAAGGTGTTTAAGGAATTCTTTACGTTTCACGCTGCAAACTCAATCGATTCTTTGATAACTTCTTTTCCTCTGTACTCGATTTCAATCAATTCGCGATTGGCTTCGAAAACATCGGTAAGGGCATTCATGACATTAGCCTTACACTCTTCGATTGTTTTACCTTGAGAAATAGCAGCGGGCACTTCTTCAATTTGGCCAACAAACCATCCGTCATCCGACTTTTCTATGAGAATTGAAAACTTCATTATTTAAATGTATTAAATTATTTCCAGATTTCTTTTCGTTCTTTCATTCTCCACATTGCCTGTATTGAGGGTGGATGCTGGTTCGAATAATAAAAGTTCGACCTCCTCATCGGCAACCGGTTTATGCTCTACCCCATGAGGGACGATTATAAATTCACCCGGCTTTACTAATACAGTTTTATCACGGAATTCCATTTTCA
>JAYVBN010000510.1:0-2205 GCA_043750455.1 Bacteroidia bacterium
ACTGAAACAAAAGTTGGCTCCCCTCCCATTGTCAGTCTAACATCTCCACGTTGCAAATCTTCATCGACTTTATTTCCAAGACCAATGATAGTTGCCCATTGCTCCTCACTGTATGGCTTTGTTACACGCGGATCCTCATGAATGCGAAACACTTCATTCTTGAAGCTAAATTTTGTTTCACAAAAATCAGTCATACCAGTTACAGGTGCGGCACTAACTGGATCTGGTGTGCAACATAACGGAATGTGACCTTCACCAGCAAACAATCCCGAAGTAGGATCAAGTCCAATCCATCCTGCACCCGGAACATAAACTTCCGTCCATGCATGTAAGTCAGTAAAGTCCACTACAGTTCCCGAAGGACCATCGAGTGCTTGTTGGTCGGCTTTTAATTGAATCAGATAACCTGAAACAAAACGCGCAGCTAAACCAAGATGTCTGAAAATTTGTACCAGCAGCCAAGCAGAATCGCGACAAGAACCGCTGTGAATGTCCAGTGTCTTTTCACAGGTCTGCACACCGTGTTCCATGCGGATGGTGTAGTCAACACTTTTTTGCACTTCCTGATTTAGGTACACCAGAAAGTCGATCATGCGAACTTTCTTCTTCTGGTCAATTCGCTTGAGCCAGGATTGAAGCATCGGCCCACTCTCCGCTACTTCAAAGTATGGAAGCAGTTCCTTTTTCAACTGGGTTGTGTAAGTGAAAGGAAATTCTTCCGCATAACTTTCAATGAAAAAGTCAAATGGATTGATCACAATGATCTCAGCGATTACTTCTACTTCAAAATGAAGAAGTTTGGTTTTTTCTGGGAAGACAACCCTCGCCAGAAAATTCCCGAAAGGGTCTTGCTGCCAGTTGAGAAACTGTTCTTCCGGTTTGATCTTTAATGAATAAGATAAAATCGGTGTACGACAATGTGCGGCAGGTCGCAACCGAAACGTATGCGGTGATAGGCTCACCGAACGGTCGTATTCGTAAGTAGTCTGATGGCGGATAGCAACCTTTATGGACATGATGAGTAAAGCTAATTCACCTTAATAATAACCCATTTTGGAGAGAGATCATAGAGAAGGCAGTTTTGATAAAATCAATCGATTGTTTCAATTGAAAAGTAGGCAATAGGCAAGAAAAAATAGGCAATGGGCAATTGGCAGTAGGCAAAGTGCAAACCAATACAAACTAATATTTTGTCAATTGCTTTTTGTCAATTGTCGATTGGCTTAAACAATTAGCACTTCCCGCCAATTAGTTTTAATTTTCGAAAAAAACAGAGAAGCGTGCAATACGATGTAGTAATAGTTGGCGGTGGCATAGTTGGACTAGCTACTGCACTTCAGTTGAAGAGATCTAATCCCAATATAAAGCTTGTTTTAATTGAGAAAGAGGACGAAGTAGCTAAGCATCAGACTGGTCATAACAGCGGGGTAATTCACTCTGGCTTGTACTATAAACCGGGAAGTCTTAAAGCAACCAACTGTATTCATGGATATAATTTAATGGTAGACTTTTGCCAACAAAATGAAATTTTGTTTGACCTCTGCGGAAAAATTGTAGTGGCAACTGAAGAAAAAGAATTACCGTTGTTAGAAAATCTTTTCATTCGTGGTGGGCAAAATGGTCTTCAGAATTTAAAGAGGCTAAGGAAGGAAGAACTTACTGATTACGAACCACACGTTACAGGCCTTGCAGGTATTTTTGTTCCACAGACCGGCATTGTTGATTATAAAAAAGTAGCACTAAAGTATGCAGAGTTGATCCAGAAATTGGACGGACAGATTCAATTAAATGAAAGAGTACTCGATATTCAAAGTTCGGAAAACAGTAGTGTTGTTGTAACACAAAAGACGAGTTACACGACCAAACTTGTTATCAACTGCGCGGGATTATATTCCGATAAAGTTGCCAGGATGACTGTACCGAAATTGAATGTAAAAATCATTCCTTTCCGGGGAGAATATTTCAAACTCAAGAAAGAGAAAGAGTACTTAGTTAAGAATTTAATTTATCCGGTGCCTGAATCAAATTTTCCATTCCTAGGTGTGCATTTCACTCGCATGGCCAAAGGTGGTGTTGAAGCCGGTCCAAATGCAGTGCTTGCCTTTCAGCGCGAAGGCTACAAGAAATCTGATATAAATCTATCAGAGCTTGCCGAAATATTGACATGGCCTGGCTTTCAAAAAGTAGCAGCCAAATATTGGCGTA
>JAYVBN010000511.1:0-3154 GCA_043750455.1 Bacteroidia bacterium
ATTGCCCCAAACGGAGATATTTATGTGGCCGATGGTTATGGTTCGCAATACGTTCTTCAGTTTACATCGAAAGGGGAGTTCATCCGAAAATTTGGCGGGCCGGGAAATGAGGATTCAAACTTCAGTACAGTACATGGTGTGTGTATCGACCAACGCGACAAACAAAATATTACGTTGCTCTGTACATCACGTGCGCACAATTCATTTAAAAGATTTACACTGGATGGTAAATACCTTTCTACTATTTTTCTTCCTGGCGCTTTTGTGTGCAGGCCGGTAATGGATTGGGAGAATATCTATGCTGGTGTATGTTGGTCACGGTTGAGATATTTGAATCAAACCGATAATTCTGGATTTGTTACTATTCTTAATAAAAAGAACATGGTGGTCTCCAATCCAGGGGGAACAAAACCTGTGTACAACAATGGGGAGTTACAGCTTATCGTGCAAGACAAACCAATTTTTAATCATTGCCATGATGTATGCGTAGACAACGATAAGAACATTTACGTTTGCCAGTGGAATGCGAACAAAACTTACCCCGTAAAGTTGGAGAGGGTATAATCTTTCACACCTCTCATCCAGGTAAAATTTCTTTGATGGAAGTAGAACTAAATTAGTTTGGCATTCATCACCATGTAAAACAAAAAAAACAGCCATGACTAAAATAGTTGTCCTACTTATTTTCAATTGCATTCTGTTAACCTCCTTTGCTCAAGAGTCGATGGAAAAGGTAATGGAGAAACGAGCTAAAGAAATGCATCGTGTGATCGGCCTCACCGATAAAGAACAATGGAAAAAATTTGTTAAGGAAAATTACACACAGGCCCTTATTGATAAACCTATGAAGGCGAGGGTTGAATCATCTGAAAATGGAGCCTCTTCAACGTCCACTTCTGAGACTAAGGCAGCCGATAATCTGGAAGCAAAGGCAGGCATGTTCCAACGTCTACATGGCGATTTTGGCAACAGCAAAATTATTTCTCTAAAGCCAACCGGTGAAAAAATGGCAATGGTATTAAAGAATGAGATGGGATTGACCGGAACTTTTACTTTCAAGTTTGATAAAGCCAGTCCTTACAAGATTGATGGGTTGGGAATTGAAGTTGGGGATGTCAATCGCTAAAATTCTTATAACCATCCCGATCGTTTGAAGCGGATGTATAAGCCAACGCAAGATCCAAAGGTGATGAACATAATAACAGGGTAACCAAAAGCCCAATCTAATTCAGGCATAACTTTAAAATTCATGCCGTAGACACCCGCTACCATTGTTGGTATTCCAATAATGGCTGCCCAGCCAGCAAATTTTTTCGAAACCTCATTTTGTGAAATTGAAATGAGCGACAAATTTGCTTCCAATGCTGTTGATAGAAGATCACGTGAGTTGTCTACCATTTCATTGATGCGAATTGCGTGATCATAAACATCACGAAAGTAATGTCGGGTTTCCTCCTCAATCAGCTTGAGATCAAAACGCATAAGGCGATTACAAATATCAATCAATGGTGAAACGGAGCGCTTGACATCCAGTAGTTGGTGCTTGAGGTGGTAAATTTGAGCTGTGGTCTCTCTCCTTTGTTTTTCATCGAAGATCATTTCCTCTAAATCATCCAGTTCCTGAGCAAGTGCATCTATCACAGGAAAGTACTGATCTACAATGGTATCCATGATTGCATAGAGCGCAAAGCCGGGTCCATTCTTCAATAAATGAGGTGTGCTTTCGCAACGCGACCGAACATCTGTATACGCCAGTGAAGATCCATGACGCACCGATATAATAAAATTGTGACCTACAAAGAAGTGCGTTTCTCCTAAATCAATTTGCTTTTGATGCATTTGAACCGTCCGCAATACAATGAAAAGCGTATCTCCATAGGCTTCAATCTTGGGCCGTTGATGTGCCCGAAGGGCATCTTCAATGGCAAGGTCATGTAGACCAAACTCGATCTGAATTGTTTTCAGCATATCGGCACCCGGTTCATGGAGGCCGATCCAGATAAACTTGTCCGGTTCCTTTAGAACTTCACTTATATCTTCTATCGTAACGTCCGATACTTTGCGTCCATCACAGTAAGCAGCGCAATTAATAACTGCATTTTCAATCATTGTGAATCTGGTCTAAAGTCAATCACTAATGCGATTCAATCTACACAATTTCATGGGCTAGGGCTCTCCAGTTTCTTAATTTTGGTAGGATGACTCAATTTATAATCGGTAGTGCTATTATCGATTTTATAGCGAGAGTTAACATAACCTTTCCGGTATTCTTTTATCCTGGCTTCAAATTCCAGTGTAACGCCTTCGGTTAGCGATAGTTTTTCAAACCCCTTAGTGAAGCCAAACCAGATGTGATCGGCAATAACTTTATTTGTTTTTATATCTTCGATGCTCTTTAGCAAGATGGTTTCTTCAGAATAACCTTTGAATCCTGCTTTCTTGCCAACTCGAATGAATGTTGCCCTGAACATTTTTCGAGTGCCTGAATCCTTTGCAAGTTCTTTTCTCATGTTTTCTCTATATCGCTTGCCATGAGTTTACATTGCTATAAAGTATAGCTGAAAATTCCGCTCGTGGCGGAATGTCTAAATATGGATATGTAACTTTAGACAGATAAAGCCCTTGTGGATAAGCGGGCTCAAACGTCTCTGGAGTTTTTTTTGAGATCAGATAACTTTCAAATTCCTCCACACTCAGCTCACCTCTTCCAATCACTAAAAGTTTGCCCATGATAATGCGAATCATTTTACCCAAAAAACGATCAGCCGATATTTGTAATCGTAGCCGATCGCCATAAGGATCAGAAAATAATGTAGCGGCTGTAACCTTACAAATAGTGGTGCGGTAGTCGTCAGGCGTCTTGCAAAGTGCGCGATAGTCGTGATACCTGGTGAGAAGTGATACAGCTTCCTTCATCTTTTCCAGGTCAAGGTTTCTCTCCAGATAAAGCGAACTAAAATTGCTCAAGAAAGGGTTCTTGTAGGTATGAATAAAGTAATCGTACGTGCGTTGTGTGGCATCAAAACGCGCATGCTGGTTATCCTCTACTGGAATAATTTCAAAGACCGCTATATCATTCGGCAATGTTTTATTGATCCTGAACAATAAGTCATAGTCCCACTCCTTACTAATGTCAACATGAAAAAAAAACTGG
>JAYVBN010000512.1:0-2534 GCA_043750455.1 Bacteroidia bacterium
AAATCCATTACCTACAGGTGTGGTGAGTGGGGGAGGTAATGCTTGTAATGATGGAACGAATAGTACAAGTGCTCCGAGCATAATTTTCACATTCACAGGATCTTCACCCTTTGATTTTGAATATGCAATAAATGGAGTGCCTCAGGCAATAATCAATAACGTCACCTCTCCCTACATATTGACCCCTGTAATAGACACGTATACATTGGTTTCTTTGATTGATAATAATTCCTGCGTTGCAACCAGTTTGATGGGCACAGCATCGTCCATTGCGACCGGTTCATCTCCTCCAATTTTAGAAGGCTTTACATCCTCCTCTCCAGTTTGTGATGATGGAGTTTTGACGGTTGCGCCAAGTGCTACTTTAGATTTAGCGGGAGGGGTTGATAATTATGACATTACGTTTAGCATCAATGGAATTTTTTATACTCAAAATCTTAATAGCGATGTGAATGGTTTAATTCCCCTTAACCCTAGCTACACCATTGATTGGGGCGGCCTGCCTGGAAGTCATTCACTTGATATCATTACCATTAAAAACACAACAACTTTATGCGCTGGCAATACTCCCTTTGCTGGGCCAAGCTTAGTGGTAAACAACCGGCCAGCAACTCCAACAGGAGCTATTAATTCAATTGCCTGTAGTAACCCAGATGTTGGCGCGCCTTTAAATGTTACTGATCCCGATCCAACTAATATATCTGGTGTGGACATTACATGGTCAACAGGGGGGGCAACATTAGCTTCTTATAGTGCGGTAGGAACAGGTGTCATTTCTGGTTCGAATAAACAAATATTTACACCTGCCACATCTGCAGCATCTACATTTTTTGCGTTTGCAATCAATTCAGTAAGTGGTTGCATTAGCAATAATGGTATAGCTGTTTCCCAACAACAAGATCTTGCACCATCAGGAGTTACGGCTGGGCCTGATCAGCTAAATCTGTGCACGAATAATCCTTCTGCAACCATGGCAGCCTCTGCACCAGGTGGTGGGACGGGCACATGGACTGTACCAGGTGAGATTGTTTACTTTCAGAATTTTTCTGGTTTTGCAAATGGAACAACAACATCAGGAGCAGTAAATGGCTGGACCAGGAATGTTAGTGATCCGCAGAGTTTTACGAGTGGCACTGGTTATTATAGCGTTCAAAGCAATCGTTTTGAAGGACATGACACCAATGGAAGTTTACCAGGTGGAGTGGGCAATCGAGCGGAAGTAATTTGGACTACACCCGTAATTGATATATCAGGTTTGACTTCAGTTCAGACAACAATTGATCTTATAAATTCAGGCACTAATAACCTTGATGGTGGAACAGATCAGGATTATATTCAAGTGTATTATAAATTAAACAACGGAGTCGAGACCGATTTTAATACCAATGGTTTCATTGCAGGGAATGGTTCCTCTGGATTTTCTTTACCGGGTGCCACCGCCACTGCAATAGCATTTTTAACGCCCATAACAGGTTCAACTTTGCAGCTATTTGTAAGAATGAGTGTAAACGCCAATACCGAAAAAATAGCGTTCGACAACGTCATTATAAAAAAATCAAGCTCAACAATAGTTATTACCAATCCAAACAGCAACACAACTACAGTCACCAATCTTCCAGCGCCAACACCTGGAAATTCTCCTATCACTACTCAATTCAAATGGTCGGTCACTAGTCCGTTAGGGATTTGTGCACCAACTGAAAGTTTAGTAAGTCTTCAGGTAAATCCGCTTCCAACCTCCAACATCGTTGCACCAGTGTTGTGTGATGCTTCGCCAGGAAATCCGTTAGAAGTTCCGCTCGTAGATCTCACTTCTACTTATGGCTCATTAGTTTCGAATGGAGCGACTGTCTTGTGGTACAGCGATGCAGGTAGAACTGTTCAAATTACTTCACCATTAACAGTTTCCAATGGCCCTATTTTTTATTGGCGAGCCACTTCAGCCGCAGGTTGCCAAAATATTGGATCGATTACGTTTACCGTTCGGGCTTTGCCATCGGCCATTAACCAAGCTATTGAGATTTGTGAAGACGCTGTCGGATCTGGCAGTGCTACCAACATTAATCTGACTTCTTACGAGGCAACGATAACCAACAGCGAGACACCGAGATTGCTGGAGTGGTATGAGGATGATGGATCGGGTGGCTTAGGAGTTTCTATTCCTGTGGGGTCACTTACTAGTTATAGTATAATGTCTGCTGTTTCTATCACGCGTCTTTTACATCTTAAAGTGATAGACTCGTCCAGTCCGACCACTCCACCGTGTTTTGAAATTGCCGATGTAACGCTACAGTATAAAGTCAGACCCATCAATAATTTGATACAGGATGGATTAGGGAATTTAGTGGGTGCAACGTTTACCATCTGCACCAGCAATTCACTTGTATTGTTACAAGTTGACCCGAATCAAAATCCGGGATCGGATTATGTATGGAATATTCCGCCTCCGTCCTATGTGGGAGAATTTGAAATTGTTTCAAATGACAATACCTTTTTTATCATCCTGCGGTTTCCAAGTGCATTACCAGGCAATC
>JAYVBN010000513.1:0-9107 GCA_043750455.1 Bacteroidia bacterium
GGGAAAAGTGTACAGTCTGCTCAAACTAAAAGTGAAGAGCAACTACCAGAAGTGAATGGATTACTTCGTACCGATTCAACTGCTTTCGACATAAAGGGAGAACCACAAACTTTACCATACACGGTAAAGCAGGGAGATACATTTTATTCTATAGCCAAAGCAAACAAGCTAGATATTATGAATTTATTGTCTTGGAATAATCTAACCATCGCAGATGGACTTCGGCCAGGCCAGATGTTGAAAATCGCTCCTCCTGAAAGTGATATGGTAATGAAAAGAGAGGAGGCAACATTAACTACCAAGGTTCATGAGGTTCAAAGTTCCGACACACTTTACAGTATATCCAGAAAATATGGAATCACCATAAAAGAACTTATGGACTGGAATGGAAAGGAAGATTTATCTGTCATTGTAGGCGAAAAGCTACGGATCACATCTCAATAGATACCATTTTCATCATTTTTGATAAAAACCTTACGCACGACTTTAAAGAGCGCGTGTGAGTTCAAGATTAGACCGAAAAATCAACTAGGTTTCGACTCTGTGATGTGGTGAAATAAAATGAAAGGACAATGGTAAAAGTAATGGATAGTAAAACCATGGATTTGGTGATGCTCGTAGATGATAATGATACAGATAATTTTATCAGCAAGAGAATTATTGAAATCACAAAGTTCGCCAGCCGTGTGGAAGTGAAGAGCTCAGGAAAAAATGCGCTGGATTATCTCCGTGAGAATCAAAGCATAATGGATAATCTACCAAATATTATTTTCTTAGATATCAATATGCCCATAGTAGATGGGTTTGTATTTCTATATGAATTTGAAAAGTTTAATGAAGTTGTAAGGAATAAATGTAAGGTCATTATCCTCTCCTCCTCTGATAATAAGAGAGACATCGACAAAATTGTAAATAACAATCACGTCATCAAGTTCATAACCAAACCACTGACAGAAGTAGCGCTGGACGAGATAGTGCTGAGTAATTTATAATCTACTTTTTTGCGATTTTTAGTACTTTTGGTGTCCAAAACCCAAAAAGCATGAAAATCAGTATGTGCAAACAAGTAGTATTAGTTATCTTCTTGGCTTCTTTTATTTCATTTGATCTTGCCGCCCAATTCGTAAAAGTTGACTCTACCTCTAATTGGAAAAAGAGATTCAGAGTTGGAATGAATATTAATCAGGCCTCTTTTTCTTCAAATTGGAAAGCAGGCGGAGTAAATTCGCTTGGATTCAATACGTTGCTCAACTTCCAGGCCAACTACAAAAAAGACAGAAACTCATGGGATAACTCAATAGACTTGCTCTATGGCATGGTTAATAATCAGGGACAGGGCTATCGCAAAACACTTGATAGGATTTATTTGGATACAAAGTATGGCCTTAGTATGAATAAGAAATGGGATATGTTCCTTTCTGCAAACTTTCTCAGTCAGTTTGCTAAGGGTTATAGTTATGCAAAGGACTTTAATGGTGTTGAAGTAGCTACTTTAATCTCAGATGTATTTGCCCCGGCTTTTATTACTACTGCGTGGGGTATGGAATACCATCCTGTTGATTACTTTAAAGTAAGATTTGCTCCATTTGCCCCTCGTGTTACCATTGTTAAAGATGTTGATCGGTTTGTAGCGGCTGATAACCTAACTCCATTTGGTGTAAAGCCAGGCGAAAATGCACGGTATGAGTGGTTGGCATTCCAAATGCTGGCGGAGTTTAACAAAGACATAGCTCAGAATGTAAACTTGAAATGGCGATACATCATGTTTGCCAATTACGAAACCCTTGAATTAAACAAGATTGATCACCGGCTCGAAGTTGCTTTTTCAGCGAAAGTAACCAAGTTTATTAACGTGAGTCTTGGAAGCATTCTTATCTATGACTTCGACCAGGATCTTGGTGCACAAATTAGTCAGGCGTTCTCGTTAGGAATGTTATATTCTATTCAGAATTTTGAAGAGAAGAAATAATTGAACAAAGAATACCAGATGAAGCCTCGTATTTTTACGGGGCTTCTTTTTTAAATTGTATCTATGATAGAAATTAGGCAAGCTTTGTTTGAGGATATAGCTGCCATGCGTGAAGTGGCCATCCAAAGTTATTCAGATACATTTTCGGAATCTAATACACCGGAAAACCTGGAGGCATTTTTCAAGGAAGCTTATAGTCTGGATAAAATGCAGAAAGAGTATGATGAACCAGGTTCAATGTTATACCTAGCATTCGAAGGCTCACGCGTTGCAGGTTTCTTAAGGTTAAGAACAACACAGGAAGTTGAAAAAGAACTTGGTCCTAATACCATTGAATTGCAACGGCTGTACATTCACAAGGATTTTCAAAACCAGAAAGTAGGTAAGATGCTTATACAAAAAGCGATTGACTACGCTGCAGAAAAAAAATTCGAATGGATTTGGTTGGGTGTTTGGGAACACAATTTTAATGCCCAACGGTTTTACAACAAGTGGGGCTTTGAAAAATTTGGTGAGCACATTTTCCAAATGGGGTATGATCCACAAATTGATTGGTTATTGAAGAAAAGACTTTGAATAAAAAAAGTTAACGATATGTCAAAAGAAAAATTCATTTCTGCTATTAACACATCCTACTCTATGGCGGGAGCCTCCATTTATCTGGGGGCAGGAATCTTAGAAGGAGAAATCGTTGCCGATGCTAAAGTAAATCTTCCCTTGCGAATGATGACGCGCCATGGATTGGTGACAGGGGCAACGGGTTCTGGTAAAACGAGAACGTTGCAGTTAATAGCAGAACAACTTTCGGCAGCCGGAGTACCGGTGTTTATGCCCGATATGAAAGGTGATATTTCTGGAATGGCAAAAGAAGCAATACTTAATGACAAACTTACTGAGCGTGCAAAAGCTCTTAGCCTTCAATACTCGCCATCTGGTTTTCCGGTTGAACTATATTCATTGAGTGGAAAACTTGGCGCACAAATGCGAGCCACCGTTACGGAGTTTGGCCCAGTGCTGTTGGGCAAAGTATTGGAATTAAATGAAGTACAAAGCGGAGTACTTACTATCCTCTTCAAATACGCAGATGACAAGGATTTGCCGATTGTTGATTTGAATGACCTGAAAAAGGTATTGAACTATCTTTCAGAGGGGGCGGGTGCAGCGGAAATAAAAGAAGCATATGGAAAAATTTCTCCCGCTACAGCGAGTACCATCTTGCGTAAAATTGTGGTACTCGAACAACAAGGGGTAAATCAGATTTTTGGTGAGAAGTCATTTGATATTGGCGATCTTTTTGAAAAAGTAGATGGACGTGGCGTGATCAGCCTGTTGAATGTTTCGGATGTTCAAAGCCAACCTGCCATCTTCTCTACGTTTATGTTGGCGCTTCTCGCGGAGATCTACCAATCTTTACCAGAAGCAGGTGATTTAGATAAGCCCAAACTTGTTTTCTTTTTGGATGAAGCACACTTACTTTTTAAAGATGCGCCAAAAGCTTTCATGGATCAGATTGAGCAGGTGATTCGCCTAATTCGATCTAAAGGTGTAGGAATCTTTTTTTGTACCCAGCTTACACAAGATGTTCCCCCCACTGTATTGTCGCAATTAGGAAACAGAGTTCATCATGTTATCAGAGCATTCACACCAAACGATGTAACTGCTTTGAAAGCGACCATAAAGACGTTTCCAAAATCTGAGTTTTATGATTTGGAAGACCAGTTTACAAAACTGGGTATTGGCCAGGCGTTCATCACCGTATTAAATGAAAAGGGCATTCCAACCGAAACTGTTGTTACGCATCTTGCTCCTCCTGCCTCTTTTATGGGACCATTAAGTTCAACTGAGTATCAGACGCAACTGGATCAATCTGATTTTTATAAAAAGTATAAAGAAACGATTGACCCTAAGAGTGCTTTTGAAATGCTAAATGAACGTATGGAAACAATTCGTGTGAAGCAAGCTGAAGAGACTGATGTACGCGAAGAAACCAAAGTGACTCAACGATCAACCCGTAAAGAGAAAAGTACTTTCGAAGAAGTAATGGCATCTCGTGTTGCCAAGCAAGTTGGCCGTGAGTTGGTTCGCGGTGTCTTTGGAATGTTGTTTGGATCGACCCCTCGAAGAACAACGCGCAGAAAATACTAATCCTGTCGGAAAGCAATCATTTTTAAAATGTCCAGCGCCCCGACTTTCCGGAAAATTCCCTTCTGATTTGAATGGGTAGTAAACCCAGCATCTAATTAAAAATTCAAAAATTAGTTTGGGTTTCTGGTAACCGGTTCTATATTTGCAATTATTTAGAATAAGTCTAAATAAGAATAATAATTATACTGTGGTTATGAAATATCTAGCAGTATGCTTTTTATCAATCACTTACAATACTGTAATAGCTCAGGAGAAAGATTCCATACCTACTAAAATTCTTCAGGAAATTACAATTGTAGGCAAAGGCAGCCGATCGGATATTCATCAATTACCTGAAATTGTGGGCACTAATATTTATGCAGGTAAAAAGAGTTCCTTGATTGTAATGGAAAATGTTCAAGGAAATGTAGCAACAAACACAATGCGCCAGGTGATGGCCAAAGTACCTGGTATTTTTGTATGGGAGAGTGAAAGTAGTGGAATTCAAATTGGCATTTCCGCGCGTGGCTTAAGTCCAAATCGTTCTTGGGAGTTCAATGTGCGCCAAAATGGATATGATATAGCAGCCGACCCGTTTGGTTATCCCGAAGCCTATTACAATCCTCAGCTTCAATCTGTGCAGCGTATTGAAATAGTGCGCGGCCATGGTGCGTTGCAATACGGTCCACAAATTGGTGGAATGGTCAATTACATTCTTAAGAATGGAAGTGAATTCACAAAGTCTTTTCAACTGGAGACCTATCAAACTATAGGCAGCAATGGTTTATTCAATTCTTACAATGCTGTGGGTGGTAAATCAGCAAAACTAAATTATTACATATTCTTCGATCATCGCAATGCAGAAGGTTGGCGCGATAACAATCAATATCGCAGCAATACAGGATCTGGAACTGTGACCTATCGTGTTACCGATCGATTTTCGATTACAACAGAATTTACAAGGTGGGAAGCGCTTAGCCAGCAGCCTGGCGGCCTTGTGGATTCGCAGTTTCTTCAAAATGCCCAACAAAGTTTGCGGAGCCGAAATTGGTTCAATCTGATCTGGCAAACAACTGCGGTGACAAGCGAGTATAAAATCAGTGATGGTCAAAGATTAAGTGTAAAACTCTTTAATATATATGGAGATCGTAATAGTGTTGGTTATTTCCCGTCAGCTGGAATTACAGTAGAGGATGCGATTAATCCTGTTACCGGTGAATATAACAATCGCACAGTTGACGTAGATAATTATCGAAATTATGGATTGGAAGTGCGCCACCTTCTCAATTATGATTTGGGAAGAATGAGCAATAATTTCAGCAGCGGGGCTAGATTATATACGGGAGCGACTAATCGTTATCGTGGTGGAAGAGGGAGCAATGGAACAAACTATGACATTGGCCTTCAAACAGGAACTTCATGGACAGGTGACATAGACTATGGGAGTAAAAATGCTGCCTTATTCGCAGAAAATTTATTTAGTCTCACTGAAAAATGGGTAGTGGTGCCTGGCTTTCGTTACGAATTCCTCATGGCAGAGGCAAGTGGCTATAGTGGGTTAAGCAACAATAATCCTATCTATCTACAAAATCAAAAAAGAAGCCGCGGATTTTTAATTGGTGGAGTTGGTCTGGAATATGCCGCAACCTCTTTCACTAAGTTTTATGCAAATGCAACTCAGTCATATCGACCCGTTCAGTTTGCAGATTTAACTACTCCCCCCACAACTGATGTTATAGATCCTGCTTTAGGTGATGCTAAAGGTTTAAACACTGATGTCGGCTACCGTGGCCATGTTAAAGAGTATTTAATTTTTGATGTGAGCGCTTACTATTTGAAGTATGATAATCGCGTGGGTACCATTAAGCAACAGCGCGAGGATGGTTCATTTTATAACTATCGCACAAATGTAGGCGGCAGCACATCCAATGGCATAGAAGCGTTTGGCGAATTTAACATCACCAATTTTGTAGGAATAGATAAGAAGATCGGGAAGATTAGTTTGTTCCTTTCCTATGCATACAACAACGCGCGTTATAGTAATTTCAAAGTTGTGTCAATCGTTAATGGCATGCTGAGTGAGACCAATTACAAGGATAAAAGAGTTGAATATGCTCCTGAAAGTATAGTGCGTACAGGATTAACTTATGATTTCAAGGGCTTTACCACTGCACTGCAGTACAGCTTTACCAATGAAGTGTATACAGATGCTAATAATACCGTGGAACCATCAACAAATGGCCAAAACGGATTGGTGCCGTCTTATTCGGTTACTGATTTAACAGTTGGCTATAGACATAAAACTGGAATTCAAATAAGAGGAGGCATAAACAATATTTCAAATACCCGGTATTTTACGCGCAGATCGGGCGGATATCCAGGCCCGGGAATACTTCCAGCCGATGGAAGAACATTCTTCGTGAGCATTGGATATAAGTTGAAGTAATTCTTCCCCCGCTACGTTAAATGTTTGTGCTCAGTATCATAAAAAAATTACATTTGCTACCGCATAATGGTTCTTTCATTTCATGAGATGAATGATTAAAAGGGAACCCCGTTCAACTCGGGGGCTGTTCCCGCAACTGTAAGTCTGACCCTGATTTAATTCAGGAAATTTTCTTCAATCCGTAAACGGATTGCCACTGTAGTACAAGGTATTGTGGGAAGGCAGAGGAAAATCAGACGAGCCAGGAGACCTGCCTTCATGCAAAATAATTTCAGTGCTTCGGGTAAAAAGCGACTGTGATCCTTTTGATAAGGTGATTGATTCTATTCATCGCGTTATCATCGTTTCATCTTCAGCCTTTTACTCTTTTTTCAACTTAAACTTTTTCAAAATGAAAAAAGAGAAAAAAGTCTGGGCAATAACTTTAATTGTCCTTTGGTGGCTGGCGCCAAATCAAACCAACGCCCAGCAAGATTCAGTAAAGTCCTACAGCCTCAGTGAGGTGGTGATTACAGCAACCAAGTTCCCTAAAAATCAAAGCGAAACTGGAAAAGTGCTCACCGTGATTGATGAAGAGCAACTTAAGCGAAGTTCGGGCAAAGACATTTCACAATTGCTCAACGAACAAGTGGGTTTAGTGATCAATGGAGCGAACAGCAATCCCGGCAAGGATAAGTCTGTTTATTTGCGTGGCGCAAAAAATGAGTACACACTTATTTTGTTGGATGGGATCCCGGTGAACGACCCTTCTGGAATTTCAGGAGGGGCTTTCGATTTGCGCTTGTTACCAATTGATCAAGTGGAACGGATTGAGATTTTGAAAGGCGCTCAGTCAACTTTGTATGGTACTGATGCTATTGCCGGTGTCATCAACATCATCACAAAAAAAGGTGGAGATAAGCCGATAGGAGCGTTTGGTAGGGTGAGCTATGGAAGCTACAATACGTTTAAAGGAAGTGCCGGGTTAAATGGGTCTACAAAAATTGTAGACTACAATATTGGCTACACACGCTATCAAACCGATGGCATAAGCGAAGCCAAAGATGAAAGTGGAACAGGAAATTTTGATAAGGATGGGTTCTTGCAAAATTCCTTCCAGGCCAATCTTGGATTCAAACTTAATGAAGCATTGAGTATCAAGCCATTTGTTCGCTATTCTGATTTTGACGGGAAGTTTGATGCAGGTGCTTTTACCGATGATCTTCTGAATACCTATAAGGGAACATTGCTAAACCTTGGTGCTAATGCGCAGTATAAATTAAAGAAAGGGAGCCTCAACCTCATGTATGCTAACGATAAGACCGATCGCGTTTTTGACGGTACCTATGGAAAAAGTGAATACAAAGGACGCTTCAGTCAAGCTGAATTATTTTTCAACTACGATTTATCAAAGGAGTTCCAACTTCTAACCGGTTTAAGTAGTCAATCTTTACAAATGCTGGATCAAACTTCGGTGGAGGTAGACCCAACCGTGACTATCACAAGTCCATATCTTTCTCTGTTTGTTCATAACCTCGGAGGATTTGCAATGGAACTCGGAGGACGTTACAATAATCACTCTAAGTATGGCGACAACTTTACCTATAGTTTTAACCCCTCTTATTTGATTCAAAATCAATTCAAGCTCTTTTTTAATCTTTCAACTGGATTCAAAGCACCATCATTGTATCAGCTTTACGGACAATTTGGTGCAAACCCAGATCTAAAACCTGAGAAGAGTAATTCTATGGAAGGCGGGATACAATGGTTTTCACCTGATAAGAAATTAGACATCAGGGCGGTTGCCTTTACGCGAGCCATTGAAGACGTTATCATCTATGGTTTTCCAGCGTATACCAACTTTGATAAGCAGAACGATCATGGTTTTGAAATTGAACCATCTTTTAGCCTTTCTGATAAAATTCGAATCAGGGGCTTCTACTCATTTGTTACTGGTGAAGTCACCAATAGTGCCGGCATAGAAAACAATCTTTTCAGAAGACCAAAACATTCTTTTGGTATTAATGCCGGGTATCAAGTAAACTCAAAACTTTTTGTGAGCACCAATCTCAAAACGTTTGGCCAACGCGATGATCGTTATTTTGACCTTAACACCTTTACAACAGTTAGCTCAACGTTGGAGGCTTATGCCTTGCTGGACGCTTACGGTGAATACAAGCTCGGTAATCATTTAAAGTTTTTTGTGGATGTTAAAAATATCTTAAATCAAGAGTATAGCGAAGTGACAGGGTATAATGCTCTTGGGTTTAATTTAAATGCAGGAATTAATCTAAAGTTTTAATTTATCTGAGCAGCATTGTGAATACAGGCAACCCCCAATCAAACCTCAATGAAGGTATCGACTATTACATCGAGAAGGGTTTGTTTGTATTCACTCCTGCATATCATTTGAAGCGCGGCCATTGTTGTGAAAGCAACTGTCGGCATTGTCCGTATGGGTTTAAAAAAGGGAAGGAACAAGATTTGTCTGATGAAGATCCTCCAAAGAGTAATCGGTAATCGTCTGTTTTACTGATTACCGTTTACCATTTTTTACCGAATACCACTGACGGCTTCTCTCCCCATCAA
>JAYVBN010000514.1:0-10482 GCA_043750455.1 Bacteroidia bacterium
TTTTTGTGCGGATGTCACCTTCGGCAATTTGATCTATTGTTTGAAAGACAGTGATATCTTCTTCTAACAATGCTGCCTGGTTCTGTGCAAAGTATCCGATCATCGAATTATGACCCATCTGAAGTTTCCCGTCAAAAGTTATTTCACCCATGATGGCTTTTACAAGTGTTGATTTTCCTTCGCCATTTTTCCCAACAAAGGCAATCTTCTCTCCACGCGCAATGGTGAGGGAGGCATCCTGGAAAACAACATGGTCACCATATTTTTTTGTCAGTCCCTCCACGATCACCGGATAATTTCCAGAGCGCGGTGCCGGAGGGAATTTTAAATTGAGAGCAGAAGAATCGACCTCATCTACTTCTACAATCTCTATCTTCTCTAACATCTTCACGCGCGATTGCACCTGAAGCGTCTTCGAGTAAGTACCTTTAAAACGATCGATAAATTGTTGGATGTCAGCAATTTGTTTGGCCTGGTCATCAAACTGCTTTTGTTGTTGCTCGCGTCTTTCTTTGCGCAACTCCAGATAGTGAGTGTAGTTCGTTTTGTAATCGTAGATTCGACCCATCGTCACCTCTATTGTGCGATTAGTGAGATTGTCCACAAACGTTTTATCGTGACTGATCACAATCACACCTTTAGCGTTATTGATCAGGAACTCTTCCAGCCATTGAATAGATTCGATGTCCATGTGATTGGTGGGTTCATCCAACAAGATCAAGTCTGGTTTTTGCAATAAAATTTTTGCGAGCTCAATTCGCATGCGCCAACCACCACTGAATTCTTTGGTGGGGCGATTGAAATCTGCACGCACAAAGCCCAGACCCATCAATGTCTTTTCTACTTCAGCATCAAAGTTGATTTCTTCAATGGAATAATATTTTTCACTCAACTCCGAAACTTGTTCGATTATTTTAGAGTAGGCATCCGACTCATAGTCTGTGCGCGTTTCCAACTGAACGTTAAGTTTTTCCATCTGCTTTTTCATACCCAGTATCTTGGCAAAAGCTTTGGAAGCTTCTTCAAACACAGTGTCGTTATCTTCTGTTAATAGATGCTGCGGCAAATAGGCGATGATAGCTTCCTTTGGTGCCGACACTTTTCCACGGGTAGGCTTAGTAGCTCCGGCAATAATCTTAAGCAGCGTAGATTTTCCAGCGCCATTTTTGCCCATTAAGGCAATTCTATCATTCTCATTTATGTTAAAGGTAATATCGCTAAAGAGGGGTGAACCATTAAACTCTACCGTAACTGCGTCAACTGAAATCATGCTTTTTAAAATAAGTGGGCAAAGATATTATTATTTTCCTTCTGTGGTAGGAAGTTTGTGGCCAGTAAGGCACAATGTCACTAAGAATACAACTGTATATTTGTCAGGGCGGAATTTGATAAGGTATGGGGCGAAAAACGGATGAGTAGATAAACAAGTGATGACATTATTAAAAATTGTTGGAGTTGGCATGAAAGGCGAGGGTGACTTTGTCTTGAAAGACATTCACTTTACTCAAACTAAATTTGAAAAGATTGCCGTAGTTGGTGAAACGGGTTCCGGCAAGAGTACGCTCTTGAAAATCATAGCTGGCTTAGTTCAACCAGATACCGGTGATGTACGGCTCGACAAGAAAAGGGTAGAAGGACCTTCTGAAAAGTTAGTGCCTGGTCATCCCGCTATTGCTTATCTGTCGCAATATTTTGACTTGCAAAAATTTTTAACTGTTGAACAAATTCTTTCGTATGCAAACATGCTCTCTGGAAGAGAAGCAAATAAACTTTATAAAATTTGTGAGATCGATCATCTGCTAAAGAGAAAGACAGATCAGCTTTCGGGAGGTGAACGGCAACGGATAGCACTTGCTCGGCTGTTGACTTCTTCACCTAAACTTTTGTTGCTGGACGAACCCTTCTCACATTTGGATTTGACTCATAAGAATGTGTTAAAATCAGTTATTAAGAGTATCTGTGAGAAGCTGGAGATCACCTGCATACTTGTTTCTCATGATCCTGCTGATACGTTGACGTGGGCCGATAAGATTCTTGTGATGAAGGAAGGACAAATCATTCAGGAAGAAACGCCCGGGAAGATTTACCGTCAACCTGTGAATGAGTATGTGGCTGGGCTCTTTGGGAAATATACTATTTTGAGTTCTGCACTCACGAAAGCATTCTTTGCCGGAGCTAAGAAAAATAAAGAGAAATCCTTCTACAGGCCTGAAGACTTTAGGATCACCGAAAAAGCAATAGGTTCACTCAAGGGGAAAGTAAAGAGCGTTACTTTCTTTGGAGGTTATTATGAAGTCGAAATTTCAGTTTTGAAATCGATTATCGTGATAAGAACTAAAGTGCGTAATATTAAGGCAGGAGAGTGGGTTTATGTTTCTTTGGCCTAATATAGAATTGACGCCCCAAAATTTAGAAGAATTATGAACTTGAAACCAATAAAAACCAAGAAGGACCATCAGCAAGCGCTTGATAGACTTGATGTAATTTTTGATGCTAAAAGAGGAACGCCTGAAGGAGATGAACTTGAGATATTAGGTATTTTAATTGAGCGGTATGAAAACGAACATTTTCCAATTGACTTACCAGATCCCATTGAAGCTATTAAATTCAGAATGGAGCAATACTAACCGATTTTAGATCCCTTTGTTTTTACGATCATCACACTTCCCTGCCAATCGCTTATCTCCATCAGATTTTCAGAAATAGTTTTACTGAATTCATCCACAGCTTTGGTCACGCCTTCCCATGTGTGGTTGTAGTCGTGAACGATGATCACGCCACCTGGTGATAGCAAAGGATAAAAATACCGGAGGCCGGCTAGTGTAGGATTATAAAGGTCAGCATCCAGATGAACGAAGGCATAGTGTTCTACTTGCAAGTCTTTGGTAGTAGCCGGAAAGTACCCTTTGTGAAAAACAATGTTTGAATTTCCATCAATGAATTTGACGACAGATTCCAGAGAGGTGTCAGAGAAATCTATACCATGATTAGCATCTTTTGCAGTCGTGGATTCAATATCCTTTTTATCAAAGCCTTCAAACGTATCGAAAAGATGCAGCCTTCTCAAAGTATCCATTTCATGCATCATCTTTGCGGTTTCGCCCTGGTACACGCCTACTTCTGCAAAAGCTCCTTCGATCTTCTCTTTTTTCAATCGTTCAATCTGCAGCCAAAAAGTATAAAGCCTTACTTTATCGCGATAGAACCTTTCTATTTTCTTTAGCTTCCTTGAAACCGCACCATTTTTTACAGCCTCTTCCCAGGCATGCGGCTTACTAATTTTATACGACCAGTTTGTCTCTACCAGTTTGAAACCCAGAAAAAGAAGAGCAACCACGAGCGTGATTGTGGCCAGTTCAAAGATGGTGAAGGCTAAGAGCATGTGAGTTTAATTATACAATAATGGCTTTTTTCATTTTAGTATGAAAGCGGTTGTGATTGAATTTGGTCGGATGGGTTAAAAGAAATATATTCAATGTCGATAGCCGGATGGAAGCGGCTATTTTCTGTCTTAGACTCATATTGACACAGGAAACAATTTTTAAACTATGAATAGATTGATTTTTTATATGACATCACTTTGACTTCACTGATTGTGCCCAATTTTAGGTAGGCATCTTGCTGGTAAAAATGTAAGTTTGTTTAGCACTCGAATTCTAGTACTCCACACGTTAATAAGACTCCAAATTTGAACTTATGGAAAAGCCCAATACTACTTCTTTGAAAACAAACCGGAGAAAATTTATTCAAACCACAGGAGCTGCACTTGGAGCTACCCTTGCATTTAATCTAGGTTCACCAATTCAGGCATTTTCTTCTGGTAGCAATACACTTAAAGTTGGGTTGATTGGTTGTGGTGGAAGGGGAGCAGGTGCAGCAAGTCAGGCACTGGAAGCTGATCCGGATACTATTTTAACTGCCCTTGGAGATGTGTTTTCTGATCGGCTTGATGAAACCTATCAGGCGTTACTTGAATTGTATCCAACCCGTGTTAAGATTGACAAGAGCCATAAGTTCATAGGATTTGATGCGTATAAGAAAGTAATTGAATCCGATGTTGATGTAGTGCTTTTGGCAACCCCGCCTGCCTTCCGACCAGACCATATGGTTGCGGCTATTGACGCAGGAAAACACACATTTTGCGAAAAGCCAATAGCAGTTGATGCCCCTGGTGTAAGGAAGGTATTGGCCGCAGCAAAAAAAGCGAGGGAGAAAAACTTATCCGTTGTTTCAGGTCTATGTTTTCGATATGACTTTCCCAAACGTGCCATTTTTGAGAAGGTGCTGGGTGGTGAGATTGGAGAAATAAAAACAATATCTACCATACGTAATGGCAGTAATCTTTGGTCTAAGCCAAGACAACCTGGTTGGAGCGACATGGAGTATAAATTGAGAAACTGGATGTATTACAGTTGGCTATCAGGAGATTTTATTACTGAAATGATGGTGCATAGTCTGGATATGATGTCTTGGGCAATGGGTGATAGAGTGCCATTGAAAGCAACAGGTACAGGTGGCAGACAAGTAAGAGTTGAAGAGATTTATGGAAATGTTTATGACCACTTTGCTATTGAATATGAATATGAAAATAATGTAAGAGGATATCATTTCAGCCGTCAGCAGGATGGATGCTCAAACGTAAATAAAGTGGAGATAGCTGGTACTCAGGGTAACGCTATCATTGGTGGTGCCAACGGGCACGAGATATCAGGTAGAACAGCATGGATTTACAAGGGAGAAAAAAATAACATGTATCAAACGGAACACGATGAACTATTTAAGGCCATCCGAAAAGGTAAGTCAGTCAACGATGGGGAATCGATGGCAAAAAGTACCATGCTTGGGATAATGGGCCGAATGGCAGCATATACCGGTCAGACCATTACTTGGGATGAAGCCTTTAACTCCAATCAGGTTTTAGGACCAGCTACCGATCAATATACGTGGGAGTTGCAATGGCCAGGGGCAGCTATAGCAATGCCTGGCGTTACTAAACTTTTTTAAGATTTCATCGATCAAAAATTCCATAATGAAATTCCAAAAACCTTTTATTACCAGCTTACTTGTATTGCTTACACTCCTTGTAGTACAGGCGCAAAAATCCTCTACTAAGTTTGGTGAGGTGATAAGCTTTAGTGACATCACATCAAGGATCAAAGAAGCAAGGACACCTTTAATATGGCATGATGTAAACACTTCACCAGACACATGGAAAGTGAAGAAGAATATTCTGATGTGTTCGGGAAATCCCATTGGCGTGATGCGGTCTGAAAATCAATTTGAAAATTTTGTGCTCCGTATCGAATGGATGCATTTGGAGGCGGGAGGGAATTCTGGACTTTTTATCTGGAGCGCGGCTAACCCAGATCCCGAAAATCGATTGCCCGATGGAGTGGAAGTACAAATGTTGGAGCTGGATTGGGTTAATTTGAATGAACGTGATGGAGTTATTCCGCCAATCGCCTATGTTCATGGCGAACTTTTTGGCGTAGGTGGTGTCAAAGCGATTCCAGATAATCCGAGAGGCGAGCGAAGTAAATCCATTGAGAACTTATGCAAGGGAAAGGGAGAATGGAATACCTATGATATTGTTTGTATTGACGGTGTAGTGAAACTATCGGTCAACGGAAAAGTAGTAAATGGAATTAGCCATGCCACGCAAAAGAAAGGGTACATATGCTTTGAGTCTGAGGGAGCTCCTATTCAATTTCGTAATCTGACAATTATGGAATTGGCTCCTGGAGTAACTTCTTCCGAGCAGACGGCAACTGAAATAAAGAGTAAACTTTAAACATTTATTTTAGTTTTTATTAGAGTCGTTTTTTTCACCGATTCATTAACCTGTGCAAGTGTATCGCTTGTGCTTTTAAATATTAATATCACCAATTTCGAATAGTAAATTGTAAGTAGTCACACACGAATAGATTCTTAAACCCTTAACCATAAGTTTATGAAAGAAATAGCAGGTAATCAGAACAGGAGAAATTTTATTAAGACAACAGCAGCAGTTACCACTGGCCTTCTTGGACTCACTGGATTCCAATCTTTAGAGGCGCATAATCTTTCTTCAGGTGACGACCTTTTTGTGATCGGACCAATTGATGGATATTCTCCACAGATTGGAACTCTGGTTTCAATGTTAAAGTATAACAGACAGACTATTATTGATACTGTCAAATCCTTGACTATGGAGCAATTGGACTACCTGCACGATCCAAATTCAAATACTATTGGTGCCTTAATTCTTCATCTTGGTGCAACTGATAAATTTTACCAGATTAATACATTTGAAGGCCGTCAAAAATTTAATGAGGCTGAAAGGAAAATCTGGGATGTGTCAATGAAGCTTGGAGATGAGGGACGCAAGAAAATAAAAGGACAGGAAGTAAAATATTATTTGGACTTGATCAATGAAGTAAGATTGAAAACCATTGAAGAACTTAAAAAGAAAGATGATAATTGGTTACTGGCGATTGACCCAGAGTGGTCTAAAGAGCGGCCGCTAAATACGTATTGGAAATGGTTTCATGTTTGCGAGCATGAGTCAAATCACCGCGGACAAATGACATGGTTAAAGAGTAGGCTTCCGGGTGCCAAACCAGGTAATGACTAATTGCACGAACCTCAACTAACTCAAGAGTCTCGCTCTTTGAGTAGCCAGCTTTTGAAAGTAACTATGATCCTTACCATTACTTTAATTGAGCTTAAATCGCCATTGAAATATTTTGCATTGGCAGGTTATTATGTAAAGATTATGAAACAGGCTAAGGACTTCTCATGTTTATCGGTAAAAAGCACGGGCTTTTGGACCACTTATTATACCATGACGCTGTGGGAGTCACCGAAGGCAATGAAGGACTTTGCCAGAAGCGGAACCCATTTGGAAGCTATGAAAAAAAGTTCAACCCTTGCCAAAGAGGTAAGAACACTTACGATAGAAGCATCTTCAGTACCAAGCTGGAAGGAGGCAAAGGAGAAACTGAAACTCAACGGGAAAATTTTAAAGTACTGAAAAGTTAGAAAATTGAATTCCCTCCACCAATCTTATCCAGCATTCACGTTTTGGCATGCACTATTCCCTTTCTAGAATTGAGTACTTTTTTGTATTTTTGATTGATGACTGTAAAGAATAAACTAAGAAATAATCTGCTAAGAAGGATTCAACAATTATCTACCGATAAGCTAACTGAGGTGAATAATCTATTAGGCAAAATTGAAGATCAATTTAAGTCAAAAGATAAAACCTTACAACTAGCCGGATCTTGGAAGGATATGGATGGGGACATCTTTATCGATCTGACTGAAAAACTTCACAACAATAGAGCCAAAGACCGTCAAATTATATAACAGTGACGGAAGCCATAGTTGACACCGACATCTTATCGTTTTATTTTAAAGGTGAAGAGAGGGTAGTTGCACGATTTAGCGAATATCTAAAAGAGTTTGATCAGATTAACTTAGGATATTTTAATAGCGGGAATTGCTATTGAGAATGGGTTGACCTTGATAACGAACAATGAAAAACATTATGAACCAATTCATTGGCTTAGTATTGAAAACTGGAAAAGATAAACATCTTCGGTACTAAGTTGTAATAAGTAACACATAAACATTCATCCGTAGAGCTCTCACCAGTCGGTAAAAGGCCAATCAAAGTAGATTCTTCCAAGCTCCAAATCTACTTCCATCTTGTTAGAAAACTGAATTCCTTCGCCTATCTTTAGTTTCATGTCTGAGGTGAAGAATAATGTCAATTTGTTTTCCGTTGCCCTAAAGTCGATTGCCTTTGCCTGGCAAACCAACAGAAGGCTATTGGTCATCCTGATTTTGTTAAATGTTTTCCAAGGCTCAATTATCTATCTGCAATTCACCAGCTTCTCAGCTATTGTAGATGAAATCATAAAAATCAAACTAGGCACCGGCACTACCCGTGAATTGGAGCTTATACAGTTAAAAGGAAAGTACGCTGAACTTTATACGATGCAAGCGAAAAGATATTTGGAAAATGAGGAGAAGAAATGATCAGTCAAGTCTTTTCGACCAGAGGAAGAAATCTTACCAATAGGTTAGTTTGAACTTCATTAGCAAAGATTTCTCGCCTGCCTACCGGACAGGCAGGCAATTAAATACATACAAGAAAATAGATAGCACGCTCGAAAGGACTCGGACTAAGTATAATTATGATTTCGCTTACAAAATTATCGTTGCAAATGCCAGTTTGATTGATGAATTTGTGCACATAAGAATTGAAGTAATATGGATGATCATGGAAGAAGAAAATTCTTAAAAGATGTGACGAAAGCAGCTGGTTCTGCTATGATCTTGTCTTCACCGATGGGCAGTTTCGCAGGAGACTACCAAGAATCCTGGACAGTAGGACAAATCATGGATTTGTTTATTAACGAAGTACCGGGTGGACTAATCGCTAACACCGTAGATACATTGAAATCAGGCAATCGCGATATGAAAGTAACAGGAGTAGTGACCACCATGTTTGCTACTTTGGAAGTAATTAGAAAAGCAGTTGACGTGAATGCCAATTTCATTATAGCTCACGAACCTACTTACTATGGCCATCAGGACACAACGGATTGGCTTGCAGCCGATGACGTGTACAAGTATAAGTCCGAACTTTTGAAAAAGCACAACATAGCCATCTGGCGGAATCATGATCATATACACCGGCATTTCCCAGACGGAGTAAAGATGGGTGTTATTACAAAGCTTGGATGGGAAAAGTATTTTGATCCAAAGTCAAATCAAATTGTAGTGATCCCTGAAATATCTTTAAAGAACTTGATGGAACACATCAAGCAAAAGCTTGGTATAACCACCATGCGATATATGGGAGATTTGTCACAACCCTGTCGCAAGATTTTATTTAACCCCGGATTTAATACGGGCAACATTGTTATTCCGGTAATTGCAAGAGAGAAGCCTGATGTTGTAATGGGAGGAGAGTTTCACGAATGGGAAGCGCCTGAATACGTGCGGGACATGCAATTGAGTGGGCAGAAGATTTCAATGATCATCTTGGGGCATGCCGATAGCGAAGAACCGGGTTCTGAATACATGGCACAATGGCTAAGGGAAAAAGTGGCTGGCGTAAAAGTAACACACCTGCCTGCTAACAATCCGTTATCATTTATTTAACCAGGAGAGGAGAGGTTAAGACCTATGAGTTTGTATCAGAATCCTATTTCAGGCATGGTTTCGTTCACCTCTCAACAAAATTTCCTCTATTTCTGAATAAAATAATTCGTTGGTGAGGCGGGTGATTGTTTTCTTTTTTACCTGATCTACTATAGAGCGATAGGTGTGATCAATGTCAACATTACCTCTCTTCAATTGAAGTAACTTCAATTCAATTTCATGTAATTCTGCATCGGTTGCTTTCGCACGAAAGCGATAGGCTAAAAAGTACGGAACGTCTTTGAGTAAAGAATTGATCAATGTGTCGCGGTGTGCATTTAAAATCTGCTGAACCTGAAAACGCATTATGTGAGGATCCTTTGCAAGTACTGCTTTTCTGCCGATAAGTGGGGATTCGATCGCCTTCATTTGACTTGTCCTGTTTGATAGTACAAATCAACAAAAAACTAAATTAATTAGCAAGTATAATACTAAGTAATTTAGTTAAAAAACCACTTTAAACAGGTTAAAAATAGACTTTAATGGAAATACTACAAAGTTGCCATGTCAATCACAAACCGATATCGAACATCACCTCTCACCATCCGCTCATATGCTTTGGTAATGTCTTTTATTGCGATCAATTCAATATCCGAAACGATATTATGCTCGGCACAATAGTCAAGCATTTCCTGGGTTTCGGGCAAGCCCCCGATACTTGATCCTGCCAAGCTCTTTCTTCCACCAATTATACTAAATGCAGGCACCTCATTAGGTTCAGGCGGTATACCCACCATAATATGCGTACCGTATGTTTTAAGTAGCGATAAATAGAATTTAAAGTCATGAGCAGCTGAAACAGTATCCAGTATGAAATCAAAATAACCTTTCACACTTGCTGCCTGTTGCTTGTTGGTAGTAACAACAAACTTATGCGCTCCTAATTTTTTAGCATCTGCTTCCTTAGCTGGCGATGTACTTAGCACGGTCACTTCTGCACCGAAAGCCACACCAAACTTAACGGCCATGTGGCCAAGTCCGCCAAGGCCTAACACTGCAAGCTTGTGTCCTTTGCCAACTTTCCAATGGCGTAGGGGAGAATAGGTGGTAATGCCTGCACACAGTAATGGCGCTACGGCTGGCAGTGAAAGTTTAGGCGAGATATGTAAAACAAAATCCTGATGAACAACTATGGTATTGGAGTAACCACCGTATGTTGGAACGCCATCTTTTCCACGAGCATTGTAAGTGCCAACCGCTCCATTGAGACAATACTGTTCAAGACCTTGTTTACAGTTATCGCATGATCGGCAAGAATCCACCAGGCAGCCGACAGCTGCGAGATCGCCC
>JAYVBN010000515.1:0-12103 GCA_043750455.1 Bacteroidia bacterium
CAATCCATAAGAAGTTAGCAGAAAAAGTGTGTGGAGGAAGGCACTTTTGTTTAGATTTGAGCTTCTGGTAATTGACTCGTCTTATGAAGTATTTAATACCCTTACTAATTATTCTTGTTGGATGTTCAAAGGCTGATATAGATCCTTCTAATGCACTTACAGGCCATTGGACGTTTCAGTCCCCCTCGGTATCAGGCGATTTTACTATTTTAAAAACTGCTAATGGGTATAGCTTGCTAGCAGGAGGAGTGTTCAGTATTAAAGGGGTTAACTACAAGTGTGATCAATTTTGGATCCCCCTGAGAAGCACAGGTAATGTTGATATTTACTTAGGTAGCCCGTTGACAAATGATTTGCGTGAAGCGATGCTTGTCTTTAGCATCAACCCGTCCACACTACACCATTCTATTCTTCAGCCGATCAATATCCTTTATCAACTAGCTTCAGACAAAGAACTGGTACTTGTAAGAGATCCCTTTTTCCTTGAGAAGAAGTAAGTCAAACATACACTACATAAAGTGGTCTAGTAGAAGAAATTTCAAGATCACTGGCCGGATGAAATACGGAGATACTAATCGGAATATAGTTTAATCCTACGCTCAAAATATGCCCCCAGTTTGGGTATGCCGTTTTACATTTTTAGACTGAAAGTCTGATGACTTTAAATATTCTGCCGCAAAGCCAAACAACGACTTGATCTTTAGTGTTTAATCTTTAATTTTAAGCAGACTGACATAATCAGTGTCCATGCGAAAATTTCTGATTTTATTCTTACTTGTAGTCAACATCATTGCTGAGGCACAGAATCAACGGCTCAACGGAAAAGTAGCTTCCGCTGTCGACCGAAGCGGACTGCCCGGAGTAAACGTTGTCATCAAAGGCACATCGCAAGGAACCATTACGGATATTGAAGGACAATTTTCAATAGATGTTCCCTCAGGCTCCACGCTTCAATTTTCGTTTATAGGTTTTAAATCACAGGAACTTATCTATGTAGGGCAAACCAATATTTCCATTGCCCTGGAAGAAGAGGCAAAGGAATTGAGCGAGGTGGTAGTAGTTGGGTATTCATCCATTCAAAAAAGGGATATCACCGGAGCGATCACAACTATCAATGCCGACAAATTAAAAGGTATTTCATTCAATGGACTTGATCAGGCTTTGCAAGGGCAAGCCCCGGGAGTGCAGGTAACGCAATCATCAGGCACACCAGGTGGTGGTGTTTCGGTTAGAATAAGAGGTGTTACTTCTATCAGCGCTGGAAACACTCCCCTATATGTAATTGACGGAATACCGGTAGAAACTGGTGGCCTCTCTGCCCGCAGCTTTGGTGGGCAAAATGATAACGCCTTGTCCTTGATCAACCCAAATGATATTGAAAGTTATAATATCCTTTCAGATGCTTCCGCGAAAGCATTATACGGATCGCGTGCATCAAATGGTGTAGTTGTGATTACTACCAAGCGCGGTAAAAACTCTGCCACTAAGATCACTGCAGACATTCAGCGCGGAATTGTTGACCCAGTTAAGACCCTGGAGCTTCTCAATGCAACGCAACTATTGGAATTACAACGGGAGGCTGTCGAAAATGCTGATCAAAATCCTGATGCGTTAGGATTAATTTCAGGAGTAACAGATGGCATCAACACCAACTGGCAAGATGAAGTCTTACGTACAGGCATTATGCAGCAATACCAACTATCTGCAACCGGAGGTGACGAAAATACGAAGTTCTACATCAGTGGAAGTTTTCGTGAAGAAGAAGGTGTTCAACTCAATAATAAATTCCAACGTGCAAGCTTCACAATTAATCTCGATCAGAAACTTACCGAAAAACTTTCGTTGGCTACTAACATGACTCTTTCGAGAGCTTTAAATAAAAGAGTGAAAGGCGATAATTTTCTGGATGGCGTATACTCGGGAGCGGTTAAAAGTTTGCCTTTCTATACACCTTATAATGAACAAGGCGCCCTCGTAGGACCTGGATCACCTTTGTATGCAGCGTTCCCTAATTTTAATCCGGTAGCACAAGCATTGTTGCCGCGCTTCAATGCATATACGGTTAAAGGGCTAGCAAGTGTAAACGCTACCTACCAATTCAATCCTAACCTTAAATTAAAAGCCCAGACAAGCCTTGATTATAATGACGTAACGGAAGATCAATATGAATCATCCCAAACTGCCATCGGAGGATTTCTTTCGAGTGTAGGAGGTCAGGGCTATGGCGTGTTTATAGCCAACACCTACAGTAACATCGATTCATACATTACCCTTTCTTACAATAAAGATTTTTCTGTCAAGCATAAGATGAGTGCAGTACTTGGTACCGAACTCTATCAGAATTATTCAAATGGTGGAAGCGTTGAGGGGAGAATATTTCCAAGTGACGATTTTACTTACATATCCTCTGCTGGTGTTGTTGATAGTGGATCATCGCTACGGGAACCACCACATAGCATCTTGTCTTTCTTTGGAGAAGCACGATACGATTATGACGATCGCATTCTTGTTACAGCAAGTATGAGAACGGATGGTTCTTCCAACTTTGGTAAAAACAATCGCTTTGGATATTTTCCTTCCCTATCTGCTGCATGGCGTATCTCACAAGAGAAATTCTTTCCATCAACATATATCAATGACCTTAAACTAAGATCAAGCATTGGCCTTACAGGAAATGAACGAATTGGTGCCTTCAATTTCTTAGGTACATGGGGAACCTCTACCTATAGTGGAAGTTCCGGTGTAACACCAAATAATGTCCCTAATCCAAATATCAAATGGGAAACAACGCGCGAAATAAATGTTGGTGTCGATATAGGTATGTGGGAAGGCCGGATACAATCTACTATGAACGCCTATTACAATAAGACAAGCGATCTACTTTTAACGAGGCCTTATGCTTTGACTACGGGCTTTGCAGGTATTTTTGACAACGTTGGTGAAATGGAAAACAAAGGGCTTGAGCTCAGTATAACTTCTGTAAACATTGACAAGGCTCTGCGCTGGACAACAACGATGAATCTTTCAAGAAATCTTAATAAAGTTCTATTCCTTGCTGATTCAATTCCAATTTTTAGAGGATATAGCGGTGAGGGAGTTGACAGAACGAACATTATAAAAGAAGGCGAACCGCTGGGCTCCTTCTGGGGATTAAACTATTTGGGTGTTAACCCTGCTACAGGAAACGCCATATACGAAGATCGGAATAAAGATGGCCTGATCAGTAACGCTGACGGGATGGTGATTGGAAATGCTCAACCCAAATTAATCGGAGGTATTACCAACCAATTTCAATACGGTCGTTTCGATTTATCTATTTTCTTCAATTTTTCTGTCGGTAATAAAGTATTGAATTTTTCAAAGGCTACGCTGGTGAATATGGGTGGAGATATTCAAAATAACCAATCGGTCGATGCCTTGAGAAGATGGCAAAAGCCGGGTGACATCACAGACATTCCAAAATATGAGCTTGGTAGCACACTCAATAATCTCCATAGCAACAGGTTGTTGGAAGATGCTTCTTACTTGAGGTTGAAGAACGTAAGTATAGGATATAGCCTGTCGTCAAAGTTGATTGATAGACTAAGCCTTAGCCAGGTAAGAGTATATGCCTCAGCCACCAATTTGTGGACACTAACAAAGTACACTGGATCAGATCCGGAAGTGAGCACATTGGATGGCTCAACAGCTGCACAGGGGATTGACTTTTTTACGCTGCCTCAGGTAAGAACTATTTCGGTGGGAATTAATGTGACACTAAAATGAAAGGCTTGGACAAATTTTTACTCTATGCGAAATTAGCTGCGAGCTACAAGCTGCCAGCTGCTAGCCGATTTACGCAAGAAGTTAGCCCGAAGCCAGAAGCTCGAGACTCACAGCTAGAAGCTAGAAGCTTGAAGCTAGAAGCTAGAAGCTTGAGGCCATTCATTCTACTACTCGTCTTAATTTTCGTCACCACCTCCTGCACCGACCTACTTGAACCAGAACCCATCGATCTTCTAACTGATGATGTAGTTCTCAATGAACCCAAAGATGTTCCTAATGTAGAGATAGGTTTATACAGTGCCTTTCGGGATATCGTGCCTGCTACTGTAATTGCAGGAGATGCAACAGCTGATATGTTGACACATAACGGCACATTTACACAGTATCGCGAATTGGGCACAAAACAAATTACATCGGCCAATTCATCTGCTGCGGATTTGTGGGGAAGTATTTACAACTCCATCTACATTGCCAACTTCATTTTAGAAAGGTTGCCTTCTGTGCCAGGTGTTAAGACTTCGGATTTGAACCGGGTTATGGGAACAGCCCACTTTGTCCGGGGTTATGCTTACTTCATTGCCCTCAACACGTTTGGCGGTGTGCCGAAAGTAACGGAAACTACTATTGATGCAAACCGGAATATTGTCCGCGCTTCAAAATTAGAAATCCTGAACTTCGTAATCAAAGATTTTACTGAAGCTTTAACTAAACTACCTCGGGAGCCATCAAGCCCAGCATACGCAGGAGAATTTGCTGTGCGTGCCATGCTTGCAAAATTCTATCTGTATCAAAAAGATTTTGTCAAGGCTGAGCAATATGCCACAGAGGTTATTTCATCTGAGCTATTCAAGCTTGAACCAAAATTTGAAACGCTTGTAAAAGAAGACTTTACCGATGAAGCCATTCTTGAGGTAGGTTACACACTGGCGGACGACCCAGGAACAAATGGAAACATAGGTCTAAATAACCTTTTCGTTGGAAGACGGGAAATCATTCCATCCAACCAGGCTGTTGTTGCGTTGGCTTCTGACGAATCCGGTGATCGATTCTCTTCTATATCCTTTAATGTTAGCCAACTGAAAGGCAACGATAACGGATGGTCTGTTGCCAAATATGGTACGGGAGATCAGGACAACAACAATGTTGTAGCACTAAGACTAGGCGAAATTTATTTGATACGTGCAGAAGCGCGGGCACAACTCGGCAAGATTACAGGAGTGGGTAGCGCACAAGAGGATATTAATTTGTTACGCACGCGTGCTAATGCGCCATTGATTGCATCCGTCACGCAAAGTCAAATGATATTACTAATAGAACAAGAAAGAATATATGAGCTTGCCTATGAGGGAAGTCGTTGGTACGACCTGGTAAGGACAGATAGAGCAAAAGTTGTGATGCCAGCGTTTTCGAGTAACTGGAAAGCTCAATTTGAACTGTGGCCTATTCCCCAAAGGGAAATTTTAAATAACCCTGCACTTGCAGGAAATCAAAATCCAGGATATTAGATAATAGATTTTAGAATTGAGATTTCAGATTTGAGGATAACATTTAAATGAAAAAGTTTTTTCTGTATATACTTTTGATAGGGATTTCGTCATGCGAAACTGAGCTAATCATTTTCAATGGTCCTTATTTTGTACGGTTTACCGAGGCGGCTCAATCAGAAAAAGAAAGTTATAGTAAGCCCCTTGTGATTGAAGTTCATAATGCGGGGCCAGCCTTAGAAGAAGATATAACTGTTACCTATAAGATTGGCGGAAGTGCTCGTGAAGGAGTCGACTACAAGATTGTTACTGATCGGGAAAAGGTCATTATCAAAAAAGGTGAATATGTTGGATACATTGAATTCAAAATCATTAACAATGCGAATAACATCCTGAGATCGCAAGACCTTATTTTTACTCTTCAGAATGTATCATCAGGAAAATTACAAGTCGGCCAGGGAGAAAGTTTTATCGGTAAAACATTTACGTTTACCATTGTAGATGATTGTATTCTGGGTGGAACTTATATCGGAACAAGAGGTTCTTCCCCTCCCGTTCAAAATATTACCATCACCAGTAACGATTGTGAAACGTATACGCTCTCTAATTGGAATATCAATATTTTTCAATCGGGGACTGAAATGGACTTGAAGTTTGTGGACAACGGTGACAACACATTGACTATTCCGCAACAAGAAGAAGAAAACATTACGCCAGAATTTGCGACCATCAAAGGCAGTGGAGTTGTGGACCCCACCACCCGAAAGATTATTATGACAGTCATTCTGATTGACTTTAAAGATCAACCTGAAGTTTCATTTACGGTAACTCCAAATTGAAATGAGCAAAATTCCAATAGTATTAGTTTGGTTGCTGATCCTTGGATCGTGCTCTGAAGAAGTGATCCCTACCCCCTATCAATACACGAAGATATTTACCGGGGAGAACTCCAAAACCTGGAAATTAAAGTTTTTAGAACAAACTCTTGATGGAGATGTAGAGGAGACATTTAACGTAGCATGTGGCTCCGATGATCAATATATATTCTATGCGAACTCTGAGCGAGCGTATAAAGTAATTACGGGAACCAAGAAATGTGCGTCTGATGAATCGGATGTGATTAACGATTCCTGGTCCTTCAACAATGCATCCGCCACCATCACAATGGTACTTCCATTCTTTACTGAATCCAGTTTACCGTTCATCGTGCGCGAGGCAAAGAAAAAAAAACTGGAACTCGAATTTTTTCTTGATGAAGAAAATACAACCAGCTATCGCATTCACCTTGAATTGTCAGATGAAAATTAAGCCAACGATATGATGGTCCGTATTCTTCCTGTATTTTTTTTGATTGCAGGGTTATCAAATATAGTCCTATCTCAAAGTATTGGAGTCACCGACCCTCCCCGTACTTGCGCTACTATGACGCAGGATAGCGTCAACAGAATCCGTTTTCCTGAACGTCAGACATTGGATGAGTTTGAATTTCAGATCAATAAGAAGATCAAAGAGATTACTGCAAGGAATGCAGCCGGAAAAACACAGGCGGGAATAGTAACCATTCCTATCATCGTGCACGTGATTCATAATGGAGAACCTGTTGGATCTGGTTTAAATCTAAGTCAGGCACAAGTCAAATCCCAAATCGAAGTACTAAACGAAGACTTTAGAAAAAAAATTGGGACACCGGGCTTTAACGACAACCCTGTTGGGGCAGACATCGAAATAGAATTTTGCCTCTCCCCAGTTGATGAAAACGGAAAAGCAATGGCTGAGCCGGGCATTGATCGTTTCAACGGAAACAAATCAAGCTGGACACGCGAAGAAATTGAAGGATCGCTAAAATCTACCACCATCTGGAACCCCAATTTATTCTACAACATCTGGACTTTAAAATTTGGTGGCACCAGTTCCAATCTGTTAGGCTATGCCCAATTTCCAGATCAATCAGGATTGGGTGGATTAAACGAAACTGGTGGGCCCGCTTCAACTGACGGGGTAGTTATTCAATACACTTCGTTTGGTTCCGCTGATAAAGGAAACTTTCCAATCATGAGTGCACCTTATAATAAAGGACGCACCCTAGCACATGAAACAGGCCATTGGTTGGGTTTGCGACATATCTGGGGCGATGGAAATTGCGCAGATGACTTTGTATCTGATACACCTCCTGCAGCCAGTTCAAGTTCAGGTTGTCAGGTAGGTAGATTTAGTTGTGGAGGAACCAACATGGTTGAAAACTACATGGACTATAGCAATGACGCCTGCATGAACATTTTTACGCAAGGACAAAAAACCAGAATGCAAGCCGTGATAGAACTTAGCCCTAGAAGAAAATCGCTTATTGATGCCAACTTGTGTAGCCCTGTTGTGGCTGATGTCCCTACTCCTAACTTCACTTCAGACAAGCAATTGATTTTGCTTGGAGGCGAAATAAGTTTCACAGATCTATCCACTAATTTTCCTAATGAATGGAATTGGACATTTGAGGGTGGCGATCCAGCAACGTCTATTGAACGAAATCCACGAGTGAAATATTCTGCAGCTGGTGTTTATAAAGTTAAGCTTGAAGCAAAAAATACATTAGGCTCATCTATCCTTCTTGAGAAAATAAATTATATTACTGTTTCCGGAGAAGGTTTATGTAACACAACAACTAACTTCCTAAATACCTACACCAAATCATTCATTCCGCTATCTAAGTATGGAAGCTATACCGGTCAACTCACGGGCCACAATAGTCTTAAGAGTAAAGCCATTTCTGAATTCTTTGCAAATACATTGGGTTATGAATTTATCAGCGGTGTAAAAATTCAATTCGGGCAAATTAATTCTATTGGTGAGGATGCCTCCATTACTGTTATCATTTGGAATGCCCGAGGGCCACAAAGGGCTCCTGGTTCGGTGATTGAACGAAAAGTTGTCTTACTAAAACAAATTCAAGAAGACCTTGTCAACAACAGACCTACTACCATAATACTCGATCGTGAAACACCGGTATTTAGTAAGCCTTATCAGGTAGGTATTGAATTAAACTATAGTGACGGAAATACACTGGCTATTCAATCATCTGCCGATGGTGAAGCCCCCAACTCAACATCGTGGATTCAAGATAAAGATGGAGTCTGGCAACCCTATGCTATTGCGTTTGGTGCCAATATAGCGATGAACATTCAACCTATTATTGGGATGAATCCCTCCGTTCAAATTTCTGCCTCGAAGTTATTAATCTATCCAGGCGAAGAAGTTGTGCTCAACGGCAGAGGCGCAAGTATCTTTGTGTGGAACGCTGCGGATGGATCAGTGAGCAATTTTGCCGGACCGCAACTTATTGCTCGTCCAACAGAAACGACATCCTTTACCGCTAACGGCTCTGGGCTTGAACTCTGCAACAAAGCTGCTACTACCACCATATACGTGAGGGATCAAATCACTGCCGTCAAGGAGGATACATTTGAAGCGGGCATCAACCTATTTCCTAACCCTGGCACCGATAAATTAACTATGGCAATCGAAAATAATTTGCAAGGGTCGGTTTCTATTCAGATGTTAACTACGATTGGTCAAGTGATCAACCAAACTGCGGTAGAAAAAACAGACACAAAAATTATGAAAACGATTGATACTTCTGAACTGCGGCCTGGCATCTACCTTATTGTGGTACACCAACAAGGACAAACAGTCGTTAAGAAATGGGTGAAGTATTAAGGTTTTAGGGTTATTTCGCAACTGACTCAACTAAGTTTATCTCTTAAAAAGCAGAATTGCTCTCACTCTCAAAAAATTCTAAGATTATTCTAGTAATTTTAATGTATTAAACTATTTACAATGAGAACATTATTTACAATGAGAACATATCCAGCACTTCTGATCATATCAATTTCAACACTAATAATATCAAGCCTTATATTATCTTCCTGCAAAGAGGACGAACCACCTACTAAGCCAAAACTTTCTTTCAGTGAGGCAACTAAGACCATTAACGAGGCTGATGGTGAGATTGAAATTAAAATCAAACTCGACAAAGGTGCTTTTGAAGATGTTACAATTGCTTATGAATTAAGTGGAACAGCACTTGACAAAGTAACCGCAGGAACAACAAAATCTTATGACTACGAAATCACCAGTGACTACCTGGAGACTGAAATTGTAAAGGGCGATTCAATTGGCATCATTAAACTTAGTCTATTCTCAGATCTTGAAATCGAAGAAGATGAAACGATTGTGATCTCAATAAAAGACACGGATAGCGAAAACGTGGAGATCACAAGGAATGACGACATTAAAATAACACTAAAGCAAGAAGATGGAATGGTGGTTCTACTTGAATGGGGCGTTGGCACAGGCGAGAAATATACTGATGTGGACATGGATCTCTTTTTATGGGCAAAGGGATCCGGTTCCAATTTAGGAATAACAAATATTGCTTCTGCTAATCCTGGCTTCGTTTCCCCAGAATATTTCTTTTTACCAACCGAAGCATTTAATGATGGCCAATATGGACTAAGCTGTAACTACTATGAAGGCACCGTTAGTCCCATGAATTTTCGCGTGTCTTTTGTGAATTTAATCGCAGGTGTATACAAAACACCAACTATTAAAAAACAAACCTATACCAAAGCCAATATCAATCCATGGGATACGTCTAAAATTGATCCTGTGTTGGTATTAACATTTGATAAGACTTCTGGCAGTTTCACTAATTTTTCAAACATTACAGTTCCGCCAACCGGTAGCAGGATAAAATCAACCAGCCTTCTCACCTCTTTTTTCAAGAAAGGTGATGACTCAAAAAATAAAGCAATGCCATCCTTGCAAATATTACAATAGCATTAAAACTAAAACTTTAGAGTGAGATCTCACTCTAAAGTTTTTATTCATAAAATTTGGCGGGTATGATCGTCTATAAAAGTCCTTTTTCCTCAATCGAATGTGACAAACGACTATTGAGTGCTGTGTGGTTCAAGGCCTCAAAAGATTTGGATCAAGAACAGGTGAGGTCAGAAATAAGTAAGATACTCGATTATATAAAGACGAATTCCATTACCTTCCATAATTGTTGATTCCCGAAATTATCCATTCCGTGAAAACGAAAAACTACAATCGTGGATTAACCATACCTTCATGCCGCAAATCATTGATTCCGGAATAACTCGTTACGCAATCGTTGTTGAATCCAAAATAAAAAATACGCTTGACGATTTCGAATATTTGGATGAAGATGGTATTTCTGTTGAATACTTTACTGACGCAGAACTGGCCCAACAATGGGCCATAACCTGATCCAACCAAGTTGTCTATTGGAATCCATGCCCTATAAGGAATACTTCTGAAGTTGAATAAAAGTGAGGTTGAGGATTGAGTGCGATCCACACCTTAAAAAATTTGGGTCACCAGTCTATTCCACCAATTTAATCGAAGCAGAGTTAATACAAAACCTTAACCCTGTTGGAGGCGGACCATCCGGAAAAACATGCCCCAGGTGACAATCACACACGCTGCACTCTACTTCCACGCGTGTCATTCCAAAGCTCACGTCTTTTGTGTATTTAATTACATTAGGTTCCACTGAATTTGCAAAACTTGGCCAGCCCGTTCCTGATTCAAACTTTGTTCGTGAATCGAACAGCACCGTACCGCAGCAGCGGCATGCATAAAGGCCTGGCTCGTGTGCTTCACAATATTCGCCAGAGAAAGCTCGCTCCGTTCCTTTTTTACGGGTGACATAAAATTCATCTGATGTCAGGATTTTTTTCCACTCTTCATCACTCTTCACAACTCGCTTTGGCGGAGTGAGATTGCCCTTGCTGGCATATTGCAAAACATCTGACCAGTTCATAAATACTATAGGTTACTTTGTTAAGGGAACAATCTGCCTTAAAAATGGTTCTACTTTTTCAAAAGACTTTTCGGGGCCACTTCCTTCCACGCGAGGTTTAGGGCATCTGTAAACATATCTTTTCTTACCTTCTTCAATTCAACAAACGTCCAACCCTGCTTGCCCCACGCATTAGGAATAGGATAAAAGATTTTAGGATTGTATTCTGTAAACACAGATTGATCTGCCACCGATAATTTCAAGACTGTTCGTTTTTCAACTGGCCAAAGCGTGGCAAATATTTTCTTCTTCACCCTAAAGGAAGGTCTACCCCAATGATCCTGCTCCACTGTTTCTGGAAAAGACAATGCTAATTTGCGGGCGGTTTCAATATCAACCATTTCTTACTGAATTGACAGTTGACAATAATCAATTAACAATTGCTTTTCGCTTGTCAATTGCCTGTTGTCAATTGTATTTTATCATTACTCAACCCACGGCACCAGCTTTGATTTATAAAAGCCAATATCCATTGCTTTCATACGCTGGCCATGTTTTCCTAAACGTACTTTGTATTCATCCCAGGTTCTTCCTTCAGCAGGCGACCAACCAATCTCCGCATAACCTGGCAATCGGGGAAAAACTAAGTATTCAATGTCGTCCATATTGGTAACGGTCTCAGACCACAAAGGAGCTTCTACACCCAGAATAATGTCCTGCGGAATTCCCTCTACCCGCGTTGCCGGATCCCAGATATACGCGCTGTCAACTTCTATGTAGGCAGCCCAATGCAATCCAATTCTTGAAGTAGAATCATATTGCATATCGAGATAGGCTTTCTTGGCAGGTGACATAATAATCCTGCTTCCTTTTTCTGCGGCCATCAGTGCATACTTTTTCTTATCCCAATGTTGCGCAATAGCATTTGAGTCAATATCGCCCTGAGCAATTTCCTCCCAGCCCACCATTATCTTACCATGTGCCTTCACCATGTCATTAAATCTATTGATAAAGGTGATGTAGTCTTCTTTCTTCG
>JAYVBN010000516.1:0-4839 GCA_043750455.1 Bacteroidia bacterium
AAAGTAGGCTGTGAATTTGTTAGCGTATCCAAGGCTTCTTCTTACTTCAAGCAAGGCGACTCTCTCCCGTAGTTTAAACTTATTTCTAGGAGCCTTATAATCTTCATCGTAAATTTTAACGGCTGCTTCAAGCAGAGAAATGTAGACACCACCAACTTTTTTAATATCGCGGTAAAAGCCATCAACCATGTAGGGTGTCATGGGATAGTTTTGCTCAATTCGCGAAAGCGCAATGTTAAGGATATCTCCACCCTTCAGGGAATCCGTCACCACGATCTCTTGTAGTACAGTAGTTGATTTTATCATTTCAATGACAAGGTTTTTGCTGTCTAATATTGTCCAGATAGGAGTTTCGAAATTGTTGTATCCAAGAATGCTTATGACAAGATTATCATTGCTGTATTCCGCAGAAAAATAAAAATCAAAATCGCCCTGCATATTGCTGATGGTGCCTATAGGTTTTCCTGAAATGCCCACACTCGCAAAAATAAGTGGTTCTTTTGTTTCCTTATCAACCACTTTAGCGGAAAAACCAATCGTTTGAGCCGAGGCTGATACACTTGCAAGTAGTAGAAGAAATAAGAAAATATTATTCATGAAGTTATTTCAAAGCTGTTATCTAAAGGGGATATGGAAAAAAAATAAACTAGTTTAAATATAGTATTTTAAAGGGGGTCATTGCTTTTTATTACACCGGATAAAAAGGACGCTTAACCACCGATTTTGGCTGTTGGGCAACTTTGTTTTCAAATCGTTAAATTTATAGATCAAATTCAACACACGTGAAACTTATTGAACGAATACCAAAAATTTGGAGGCAAGCTTATCTTCTCATCTGCCTGTGGTATGCAATCAATTTTGCCATCAGCGTTTTTTTTGAATGGAAGTTTGTGAACCCTGAATCGTATGTTTTGTGGAATGGATTTTTTCTCTTTGAAGCGCTTTGTCTTTTTATCCTCCTTATCTTCTTTTGGTCTCATTTTCTCTTCAGATTCGAAGCAGTATTTCAAATAGCCGGTCACATGCTTGGCATAGTCCTCTTTTTTGTTGTCAATGGTACATTATCCTATTACTTCTCAGACTATATGGAAGGGTTTGTCTATTTCGTGCATTGGAAGGAATACATGATAGGCCTTATGAGTTGGGATGCGCTTCGTTTTTATGATCAATACATTATCACAGTTGGTGTTTATTATGTCATCCGGTATTTTCAGGGCTTGCAAAGACGAGAGCAGGAGAAGAGTGATTTGCAATTGAAAAACAAAGAGATGCAGATATCATTGTTAAAATCACAAATCAATCCCCACTTTCTTTTCAATACCCTCAATTCCATCAGCACGTTGATGCATTCTAGTAAGGACCAAGCACGTAAAGTAATCACGCAGCTTTCAGATATTTTTCGTTATGCCTTAGATTCACACGGTGGCGACCGGGTTAAATTGATAAACGAAATTAATTTTATCGAGAATTATGTGCGTATCCAACAAGTGCGTTTTGGAGATAGACTTAAGTTTGTTAAAAATATTGACCCAACTTGTTTTACCATCTTAATTCCACCCATGATTTTGCAGCCGCTGGTGGAGAACTCGGTTAAATACGGCATTGCTCCAAAAGAAGATGGGGGCACCATATATCTTACGGTGAAGCGATCGGGCGATGTTATTTTTTTTGAAGTGAAGGACGATGGACTGGGCTCAAACGCCAAAAAGGTAATGGACGGAAGTTCAAGTGGAGTAGGTATGAATAACACTGATCTTCGTCTGAAGAGTTACTATGGAGCACAATCCGGATTAAGAGTGCGGTCTGGTGAAAACGGATATGTAGTAAGTTTTTACATTCATGATGAGACCCCGAAAAATTTTGTTAAGGAACCCGAGCTTGAAAACCAAGAAGTATGAATACAACCTGCTTGATAATTGATGATGAGAAATTAGCACGTGATCTTCTTAGCGAATATCTGGAGTCCTTTTCTGAAATAGAAATCCTGGGAGAATGCGCCAATGGAAATGAAGCGGTTGAAAAAATAGATAAACTGAAACCAGATCTTATTTTTTTAGATGTACAAATGCCCGGCATGAATGGATTTGAAGTACTTGAAGAAATCGATCATGAGCCTTACGTGATCTTCACAACCGCCTATGATCAATATGCGATTAAAGCATTTGAGAAAAATGCAGTTGATTATTTACTTAAACCGCTGGACGAAGAGCGTTTTAAGTTGGCCGTTAATCGGGCATTGAAACAAAAGAAATTGGAACAGAGTAGTATTGGCGATTTGCTTGACAGTATAAGGGGCGAGCGGAAGGGTTCTTATGACTCGCATATTTTTGTTCAGAAGTCTGAGAAGTTATATAATCTTCAGGTGGATGAAATAGTATATCTGGAAGCCTCGGGAGACTACACTATCATTTCTACAAAAGCTGATCAGTTTGTTAGCTCTTCAGGAATAGGTAAACTGGATGAGATCATGAATCCTGATATTTTTATTCGAGTACATCGTTCCACTATTATAAACCTTAATTTTTTAAAAGAGATTGAGCGGCACTTCAATGGTGGAATGGTGGTAAAGATGCATAACGGAAAAAGTTTTCCAGTGAGCCGCACGTATGCAAAAGCCATCCGGAAGAAGGTAGTTTAGGTGGTGGATTTTTTTGAGACCCGTGATTATTTGAAGGCGCGTAGTCCTGGCTTACCTTACGCTCTATCTATACACTATCTATGCTCTATCTATACTCTATCTATGCTCTGTGTCCTTTCCTTGTCCTTTCCTAAAATAACCAAAAAGGCTGTTTTAGTACAATACATCACTTTTCGGCAATTACGGAACAATGCTACCGAACATGGCAATTACGGAAGAGGATTCCAGGTCTAATCCAACCAATTCTCTTGACTTAGTAACTGCAATACAATAGCTGCATCGGCTTCAATATCCCGAGGGGTGTTACATAGAATGATAAAAAGAATATCCTTATCGGGAACAGTTACATAGTTAGCAATAAATCCGCCCTGGCTTCCAGTGTGTCCGATTGTTTTTAAACTGTCTTGAGTTTGACCAATGAACCATGACCAACCAATTTGTGGTGGCACAGAGTCAGTCCAATTTATCGGATGATAAACGGTTTGGGATTGAGTAATTGTTTCGGCTTTTAGAAAGGTAGCGTTTCGAATTGCCTGTTCATATTTAGCAAGTTCTTCAACAGAACTCCAGATACCTCCATTACCAGATGCTGCAAAAGTTGGCTCCTCGCCATAATCATCTTCTTTCCATTGTCCCTGAATATTATTGTAGGCATGTGACACTCCACTTTCAGGGTGTGGGCCATCCGTGATAGTGCTGGTATTCATCCTGGAAGGTTTAAAAATATTCTCTTCAATAAACTTTTGCCACTTCATGCCAGAGACTTGTTCTATTATAAGAGCAAGTCCATTAAATGCAGGATTGGAATATTCAAAACGTTCGCCAGGTTCAAAAACAAGCGTATCCGTTTTTGTAACGGGCAGCCAGTTTTCAGCATCATTTGCGGTAAGATAGAAGACCGTGTCTTTGCTTACCTGCCGATTATCAGGCAACCCGGAAGTGTGCGAGAGCAAATGTTTAATCTTTACCCGCTGAGCGATTTCTTTGTTTTTAAAATCCGGGAAGTATTGATATAAACTGTCTTCAATTGAAAGCTTGCCTTGCTCTTGCAAGATTAGAATTGCATTGGCGACAAATGTTTTTGAAATAGAGCCTAAGTTGAAAAGAGTTTTAGTGGAGATGGGCTCTTTGGTATTGATGTCGGCCAGTCCATATCCTTTTGCAAAAAGTACGCTATCACCCTTCATTACCAAAATTGCGGCACCAGGCGCATCAGATGGAAATGTTTTGGAATAGAGACTGTCGAGCTTAGCTGAAAAGTTTGTTTGAAGCGTTTCTTTTGTTGAACACGCCCCCAAAAGAAAAGTCAAAAAAAGTATTGAACCATTTTTCATTTGACTGAAAGCTGAACCTAAAAAGTAGTCATATATATTGTCTACTGTTTATTGGCAATTGCCTATTGATTCTCCTTAAACCTTCTCACCATCGCCATACTGAATCCAATCATGAGTACTCCGGTTCCAAGCCACAGGATGTTGATATATGGTTTTTCCATTGCCTTTATAATCACCCAATCTTTTTGACGCGTATTTAGTCCAAGTGAAAACTCATTGGTTTCGGGATGAATATTGAGAAGTGTAATTTTTATCCCAAGGTCGTTTACTTCAGAAAAAATCCTGCCTACTTGTGAACGGCCTTTGATTAAAAAAATCGGTTCGGCTGTATACGTATCGCGTTCGCCCTGCACTTCAATAATTGCTTTTACAGCAACATCTTCTTGGTCTAATTCAAGCCCTTGAATATTATCAAGACGTTTTACTTCCAAAAGCGTGGCAACATAGTCATTCACAAAAAATTGCTGACCCTGCTTCACTTTTATTTCTTCTGTTTTGCTCCATTCAGGTTCTGACGTTGGATCCATAGGCGCGGAAACGTGTGTGTAGAGGTCACTTCCAAAATTTCGTTTGATATCAGGGGAAGCAAGAAATCCACCCATGGCAGGATTTATTTGCACTCTCGGATACAGCGTAGCGGCTACTTTTCCTCCTTTGGTAAGTTCAATCTCGTAAAATGTGTTTTCAGGGTAAACCTCAAAAGTATCTTTTGCGGAATATAATTTTTTCCCTTTAAACAGAATATCTTTTTTAGCAACGACTTTGAAAGGATCTTCAGTTAGTTCTATGTCACTCTTTTTTACAAACCCAGATTTATGTCTGGCTTCAATCCGCTCCCCTAAATACTCAAGATCATACTCGGCCATC
>JAYVBN010000517.1:0-2769 GCA_043750455.1 Bacteroidia bacterium
CTATCTATAAACCCGCCAAAGAAATCTGCCGGTGGATGGGATGCTGTTATTCATTCTGCTCAACATATTTTTAATGAGGTAGGAGTTGTTGAAGGCGTAAAAGTAATTTCCAAACTCAACCAGTTTGATGGTTATGATTGTCCTGGCTGTGCATGGCCTGATCCGGATGACAAGCGGTCTGTTGTTGAGTTTTGTGAGAATGGTGCAAAAGCTGTAGCTGAAGAGGCAACTACTGCTAAATGTGATCCTGAATTTTTCAAGAAATATTCTGTCTCAGAAATGCTACTATGGACAGATTATGAAATCGGAAAGAGTGGAAGGATTACTCATCCGATGATTATTCAGGAAGGCAAAGATCACTATGAACCAATTCCCTGGGATGATGCATTTAAAATCATCGGGACTAAATTGAAAAGTCTGGCTTCTCCGCATGAAGCCATCTTCTATACATCAGGTCGCACAAGCAATGAAGCGGCTTTTTTATATCAGCTCTTTGTACGAATGTATGGCACCAACAATTTACCAGATTGTTCCAACATGTGCCATGAATCGAGCGGAGTAGCGTTGATCGAAACAATAGGAATTGGAAAAGGAACGGTAACGCTCGAAGATTTCAATAAGACAGAAGTGATTGTTATCATCGGCCAAAATCCTGGCACCAATCATCCGCGCATGCTCACGGCTTTGCAAAAGGCAAAACAAAACGGTGCAACTATTATTTCCATCAACCCATTGCCTGAAGCTGGATTGATTGGGTTTCGCCATCCGCAACATCCTATCGAGATGATCAGTAAGGCGACTTCCATTACTGATCTGTGGCTTCAGGTAAAAATCAATGAAGATGTTGCGTTGCTAAAAGCTATCCTGAAAATTTTGTTTGATCTGGAGAAAGCAAATCCGGGTTCTGTTTTTGATGGAGATTTTATTTCATCTAAAACAATAGGCTTTGAGTCTTTTAAAAGTGATTTGGAAACATACTCACTAGGCGAGCTAATAAAAAAATCTGGCATAGAGGAGGAGAATGTTTTTAAGGCCGCTTCCATTCTTGCAGATAGGAAAAAAATAATAGTATGCTGGGCAATGGGTTTAACTCAACACGTGAATGCTGTTGACAACATTCGTGAAATTGTAAACTTATTGCTGCTCAAAGGCAGTATTGGAAAACCCGGAGCAGGAACTTGTCCGGTGAGAGGCCATAGTAATGTGCAGGGTGATCGAACCATGGGCATTTATGAAAAACCAAAGCCTCAATTTCTGGATCGGTTGAAAAATGTCTTTGGTTTCGAGCCGCCAAGAGAAAATGGATTTGATACTGTTGACTCGATCAAAGCAATGGCCGAAGGAAAGGCAAAAGTTTTCTTTGCCATGGGAGGTAATTTTTTATCGGCAACTCCGGATACAGAATTTACAGCTGATGCCATCCGGAAATGCGATATGACAATACAAGTTTCTACCAAGCTTAACCGAAATCATTTAGTTCATGGAAAGACCGCTTTGATTTTGCCGTGCCTTGGAAGGACAGAAGAAGATGTGCAGGTAAGCGGAAAGCAATTTGTAAGCGTTGAAAACTCTGCGGGTGTTGTACATAAATCGCAAGGAAGTAAAGTTCCGGCATCAGAACATTTGATGAGCGAGCCAAAGATTGTTACAGAATTGGCGAAGGCAACACTTGATCCTAAATTTTTACATTCGGTTACCTGGAATGATTTGAGTTCAGATTACGATAGCATCCGCGACTTAATCGCAAAAACTATTCCTGGCTTTGAAAATTTTAATAAACGCGTAAGGGTAGATGGTGGCTTCTATTTGCCCAATGCAGCGCGCGAAGGAAAATTTGAAACCTCGTCAACTAAGGCACACTTCACCACTAATGCTTTGGCAGATCATTCGCTTAAGGAAGGTGAGTTTCTGATGATGACCATTAGAAGCCATGATCAATACAATACAACCATCTATGGATTAGACGATCGCTATCGTGGCATTCACAACGGAAGACGTGTGATTTTTATGAATGAAAAAGACATACACCTTTCGGGATTGAAGAAAGGAGACTCAGTTGATATAATCAGTGCATACGATGGAAAGGAGAGAAGAGCTGATAATTTTATAGTTGTTCCCTACAATATTCCTTCACAAAATGTGGCTACTTATTTCCCCGAGGCCAATGCTGTAGTTCCACACAATCACTTTGCCAGAGGTAGTCAAACTCCGATTTCAAAATCGGTTGTCGTTCGTTTGTTTAAAAAATAAAGTTAGTTTGTAAAAGGTGAGGGCTATAATTTTTTTAATCTTTAAATTTTAATTAATCATCTGTTATTTTATTATAAGCAGAATAAAATAGTGCTCGTTAAGAATAGCTGACCCGATATATTCTGTTAATGGCGGATTTAAGATCGCTTCCGCAACTTTCGATTAATTAAGTTACCTTTGCGGATTATTTAATAAAATTTAATGAAATCATTTAACGAATTGGGCCTCTCGCCTGAACTATTGGCTGCTATTAGCCAATTAGGCTTTGAAACACCTACGCCCATACAAGAACAAGCAATACCGATTTTGCTTAAAGGCAACACAGACTTAGTGGGTCTTGCCCAAACCGGAACAGGAAAGACAGCGGCCTTTGGCCTTCCGCTATTACAATTAACAGACGAAAGCAATCGCACCATTCAGGCATTAGTACTTGCCCCAACGCGCGAGTTAACTGTGCAGATCAGCACTGATTTAGAAAACTTTTCAAAAGGCAACCGTAACCTTAACATTGTTACGGTT
>JAYVBN010000518.1:0-9632 GCA_043750455.1 Bacteroidia bacterium
AACAATATAGACGATTATGTATTCCGAACTCAGCCATTATGCTTCTTTGTGGAGTAAGTACCGACCTGTAATTCTGCAAATGATGTTGGCTGCGGAAAAAGAGCCCCAGCAATACAAGTTATTTGGGCACGAATTCAAAGCAGTGGGCTTGCGAGAAAAGGCAGGGTACTCGTTTTTATTGGAAGTTTCTCACGGAAAAGCCCTGAATAATATCAAAGCCTCCGCAGTTGCGAAAGACTTGTTGCAGGTTCTTCAGCAATCTCAGAAGGCTTCCCAACTAATGCGCGAGGCTGTTTATCAGCTAAGTATGGATAAGCAGTTCGTTTTTCATGTAACAAAAAAGGCTGAAGTCATAGAACCAGCTTAGATTCGGTGATGGTAGTTAGGTAGGGATGGATCTGTCATACTGCAACTCCTGTGAGATCCTTCGTATACAACTGAGTTTGGAAATCAAAGGTGATCCGTATGATACGGCCTTTCTGGATTTTAAAAATCTTCTTTTAACATTTTTTCCTGGTAATTTTTGTTCCATTAAATAAATAATCATGAAACATTCTCATGCTCTCTATGCCTGCATAATTCTTGCAACGTTAAGTTTTGTCTCTTGCCAGAAGTCAGGTTCTCAACAACAAGAAAATACAATTGAACAAACGGTAAACACACTAACTGAAGATGAGAAAGCTGCCGGATGGGAATTGTTGTTTGATGGCAGCACACTTGCCGGATGGAAGCGTTACAATCAGGATACAATCGGCCCCTTGTGGAGTGCAAAAGATGGAATGATCATCTGCGATGGAACTGGCCTGGGTGAAGGCACGGCAAATGTTGGAGGATCACTAACCACCACCCGACAATTCGGAAACTTTGAGTTGACTACGGAATGGAAGATTACCAAAGGTGGTAACAGCGGTATTCTTTACCATGTGGTTGAGAAGCCAGAGTTTAAAACTGATCATGATACAGGTCCGGAGTATCAGGTGATAGATGATTTGGGATGGGATGGCGAACTGAGGGACGCCCAAAAAGCAGGAAGCAACTATGATATGTATGCCGCACCGACTACTAAAAAGCTAATGCCTGTGGGCGAATGGAATACCTCGCGTATAGTTTATAACAACGGCCATGTTGAACATTGGCTGAATGGAGAAAAAGTCGTTGAATTTGAAGAGGGCAGTGATGACTTTAACGAACGTTATAAGAAAAGCAAGTGGGTTGGGTATCCAGGATGGAATACCTCTAAGACGGGTGCTATTTCTTTACAAGACCACGGGGCAGCTGTGTACTATAGGAATATTAAAGTGCGTGCCTTGTAAGCGATTCTCATTTAGTCTGTCTTAACTATCAAAAGATAAAATCTATTTTAAAATACTATTACAATGGCTCAAAGATTCATCTACTTCCTTTTTTTATTTCCCGTGGCAGTTTCGGTTTCCTGCATATCACCAACTGCAGATAAGAAACAAACAAGTGGTACCGTTATCAACTCTGAAAAGCAAAGGTTTATTGTAGATACAATCACCACTGGGCTTCAAAGTCCATGGGGTATGGCTTTTTTACCGGATGGCCGCGCTCTGGTTACAGAGAAGTCTGGTGAAATCAGAATTATCAAAGATGGGAAATTGCTGGACGAAAAAATTACTGGCGTTCCAGCGGTACGTGACAAAGGGCAGGGCGGACTTTTAGACATTCAACTTCATCCGGACTATGCGAACAATGGCTGGATCTATATCACCTATTCAAAACCAACTGGTGAAGAAGGAGGAACGGTGCTTGCCCGCGCAAAGTTAGAGGGCAATGCCCTTACTAATCTTGAAGAATTATTTCAAGCTATGCCATTGTCCGCATCTGAAGTGCATTTTGGATCTCGTATTGCTTTTGACGGTAAAGGATATGTGTTCTTTACTTCAGGCGAACGCGGAAAAAAAGAAAATGCCCAGGATCTTACCAATCATTTAGGTAAAGTGTTGCGCTTGCATGATGATGGCAAAGTTCCAACCGCCAATCCTTTTGTCAACACAGCCGGAGCGAAACCTGAAATCTGGTCATATGGTCATCGCAATTTGCAAGGACTTTACTATGATCAGGAAACCGGGATACTTTGGAACCATGAGCACGGCCCCAAGGGAGGTGATGAACTAAATCTTGTGGAAAAAGGAAAAAATTATGGTTGGCCTGTGATCACCTATGGAATCAATTACGATGGCACAACTATTACCACGTTAACCGAGAAGGAAGGAATGGAACAACCGGTTCGCTACTGGGTGCCATCTATTGCGCCATGTGGTTTAACAAAAGTAACAAGCGATCGCTATCCCAACTGGAAAGGTAATTTTCTGGTAGGCGCACTTGCCTTTCAACTAGTAGCCAGGTTAGAAATGGCCAATGGAAAATTTGTAAAAGAAGAACGACTCTTAGAGAAGATGGGCCGTGTGCGAGCTGTGGTTCAAAGTCCGGATGGATATATCTATGTTACGATTGAGAATCCGGGAAAGATTGTGAGGTTGGTGCCGGTTGAGTAACATCGGAAAGAGCATTCAAATAGTAAAGGCGTCTTGCCATTTGTGAGATGGAGACGCCTTATTTGTTCAACTTAATTCTCAATGAATTAACTGGTTTCGCCTGTGCCAGATCTAATGCAAGGGCTATGAAATCACATTCTGAAGTTTCCATATAAAGAAACTTTTCGTATCTTTGAATTTGCTAAAAAGATGGCTGGATGAATTCAAAATTCGAGGTTCTGTTCCTGGAGGAAGCTAGAAAATTCTTGCTGGAACAGGATGAGAAGACAAGATCCAAAATCCTTTACAACATAGATAAATCAAAGATTTTGAATGACCCAAAGCTGTTTAAGAAATTGACTGATCATATTTGGGAATTCAGAACAAAGTATAACGGACTTCAATACAGACTTTTAGCGTTCTGGGATAAAACTGAAAGAATTGAAACTCTTGTGATTTCAACCCACGGTTTTGTAAAAAAGTCAGACAAAGTTTCGTCAACTGAAATAAACAAAGCAGACCAACTTAGACTGTTGTATTTCGACCAAAAGAAAAGAGGAAAATGAAAGACAAGAAACTGAAGACTTACACATTTGACCAAATCAAAGATGAAATGGTTGGTAAGCGTGGCACCTCCAAACGAGACAAGTATGAATTTGAATTAAATCTTGAATTACTCGGAGAAATGATCAGGACGACAAGACTCGAAAGAAATTTGACGCAAGAACAATTGGGTGAATTAGTTGGTGTTCAAAAAGCCCAGATTTCAAAATTGGAAAAAAATGCAAACAACGTGACAGTTGAAACGATTCTAAAAGTATTTAACGCACTAAAAGCGAAAGTGAATTTTAGGATTGAACTTCAAAATAAGCAAATCCGCATTGCATGAAGTGGACATTCGCAGAAGTCGCGCTCATTCATTCCTCAGCGAATTAACCGGATTGGCCTGTGCCGCGCGCAACGCCTGCATGGAGACTATGATCAAAGCAAAGACCAACGAGATCACACCTGTAAGCGGAAATACCCACCATGAAATTTCAATGCGATAAGGGTAACGCTCCAGGTAACTATTGAGTAACCACCAGGCCAAGGGAGCAGAGAGCAGGAAGGAAGCGATAACAAGTTTTGAAAAATCTTTGGACATAAGAGTAACCAGTCCGGACACCGAAGCTCCTAATACTTTGCGAATACCAATTTCTTTTGTTCGTTGTTCGGCAGTGAAGGCCGCCAGACCAAATAAACCAAGGCCAGTGATGATGATTGCCAATGAAGCAAAGAGTGTTGCCAATCTACTGGTCATATCAATGGTGGTGAATTTTTTAGCAAACTCCACATCGGCAAAATCATATTCGAATGGATAAGCTGGATTATACTTTTTAAAAATTTCTTCCACTTTCTTGAGTGATGCCGGCAAGTCATTTGTTTTTTCTAGCCTAACAGTAATAGCATTGATCCATCCTGGACTAAGGACAATGAACATTGGACCAACAGGCCTGTATGGCGAGCCCATCAACACATTGTCCACTACTCCAATCAGTTCGCGCTTCCCTCCCCATAAATCCAATTGCGTTCCGATCGGATCTTTTAGATTCATAAGATCAAGTCCTGCTTTGTTGATAATGATAGCCGATGTATCGCTTTTAAAGTCTTCAGAGAAATCGCGACCCTGTAAAACTTTAATGCCCATCGTTTTCGTATAATCATACTCAGCGGATATAGTGGCGAAAATAACGCGTAAGTCTTCGGGCTTACCTGGCCATCCTAAAAAATTATTTGAATTGATTTGAGTGATAGCGCTATTCGATCTGGTAACACCGCTCACCACTCCAGACTGCATCAGTTCAGCTTTAATGGCTTTGAAGTTCGTTGAAATCTCACGCGTGTCCTCCACCGTGATCAGGTTTTCCTGTTCATAACCAAGATCACGACTTTTCACATGCTGTATCTGTTGATATATAACAATTGTACCGATGATCAATAATATGGAAAAACCAAACTGAAGCGTAACTAACACTTTACGAGGAAGGCTACCGCTTTTTCCGGTATGTACTTTCCCTTTCAACACTTTCACAGGCTGAAAAGAAGAAAGGTAAAAGGCGGGATAACTTCCTGAGATAATTCCAGTGAAGAAAATGAGACCACCTGCAACCATCCAAAACTGTGGAGAAGAGTAATCGATGAAAAGTTGCTTCTCTACAAGATCATTATAAAACGGGAGTAGCAACTGTGCCATTAAAACAGAAATCGCAAATGCGACAAACGAAATGATCAACGACTCGCCAATAAATTGAAAGATGATTTCAAACCTTCTTGACCCAACACTTTTGCGAATGCCAACTTCTTTTGCCCTTCGCTCTGAACGTGCCGTAGCCAGATTCATGAAGTTAATACACGCGATAATCAATATGAATGCTGCAATGATCGTGAACATATTCACATAGTCAATCATTCCTCCCGCTTCCTTTCCGTTTTCAAAATTGGAGTAAAGTGCCCAGCGACTGAGCGGATGCAGGAATATATCATGCGGAATATCCGTTTCGCCATGACGTGTTAAAAGGTCTTTAATTTTATTTTCAACAGTTATTTCAGAAGCTGCATCGGTCAACTCTACATACACCTGAAAGGAATAATTTCCCCAATTGTCTTTCTGATTTTTTACCCATTCTTGTTGTTCATACAATTTCCAAGGCAACAAAAAATCAAATTCAAAGCTTGAATTTTTTGGAATATCTTTTACTATTCCCGAAACTTTCAACTCATCGCGGTTGTCGAGCTTCACGAGTTGGTTCATCGGGTCTTCATCACCAAACAATGCTTTGGCTGTAGATTCTGAAAGCACAATTGATCCTGGCTCAGTGAGTACTTGATTGGCTGCTCCGGTTACCAACGGAAACTCGAACATGGTCAAAAATTCTTCGCCTGCATAATACGCTTGTTTGGTAATGCGCTTGTCACCAACGGTGAGCAAATGATCGCCACCCCAATCGGTAGCAGTTGTATTCTTGATGTTGTTATGCTCAGTCTTCAGTCCCTCGTAAGTTGGGAGTGGAAGGGAGTTCCAGGAATTAATCTTGCCATCAAATGTAGCGTTTACCCAAACCTGATATAGTCTGTCCACTTTCGGGTGAAACCGGTCATAAGACAATTGATCAAATACCCATAGCATGATGAGCAAACTGCACGTAATACCAATGGATAAACCCGCAATGTTGATGAATGAATAGGTTTTGTTCTTTAACAGATTGCGGAGGGTAACGAGGATGTAGTTTCTAAGCATGGCAATTCAATTATAAATAAGTAGTACCGAAGTGGAGGCAAAAGGTTTCAGATTTTGCCCTGATTTTTTCAACTAATTCTGTATAGAGTATAAAAAAGGTTGAATAGTTGCATGGACCTAGACATTTTGGATTTGTGATTGGTAACTAACCTCAGCTAAGAATACCTTATAGTGCAATAATATCTCTACCCCTCTCCAATTGGAGAGGGGTAGAAAAATTGTGCGGCCAGATGATCTTAAATGCCTGCCTGCCGGTAGGCAGTGAGGTAGTCAACGAATATCAAACCCTTTTTCAAAAATTTCTTTAAACGCTTTTTGTTTCGCTTTGGATTTCAAATCCTTGTCAAACGGACGGTTGAGGTTATTACCGGCAAGATCTTCCAATCTGCCTTCGATAAGTAATGTGTAATGACCGGGTTTCCAGATTTTAGTAGGTAAGAAATGAAACCTTCGCTCCTCCTGACTAAGTTGAATTGTACCAGCAACGAAATTTTGCTGATCATCAACTAACCTGATTGCATCGTTGAGCAACGAGTAATCTAATGGCTCTTTAAGATCTATTTCAAGTGGTTGTTTTGTTCCGGATGAAGGAGCCATTATAATCCATTGATGGGGCAATGGTGATTCACCATCACGTGTAGTGGCAGCAAATGTTTTTGAATAGGCGGCAAGTAATGATTTTCCCTCTTTGCTTTTCCATTGGTTGGAGATATGCAACGTGTAATGCTCATATGCATTTAGTGGAGCGCCCATTTCTTTATTGGGAATTAAATCTCTTTTAATTCTTCCGGGATCAAGCCATATTGTGAGCACGGTGCTTTCGTTGTTCCAAAGTTCGGGTTGAAGGTCTAAGAAAGTACCTTTCAATGTATCACGATTGTCTTTTAGTAAAGTGATGTGCTGTAAAGATTGCCCTTCTACCATGGGCTGTGAAAAATGAATGAATACTTTCAATAAATTCTCTGGCACAGAGTCTTGTGTGGGATAGACCGAAATTATTTCTGGAGCAACAACCGATTCGTCAACCGGAATTTCTATTTCCGCCAACGGAGAATCATTAAGAAGAACTTCGTAAAGAAATCCTCTTGTTAATGGAACGACTGGTGCAAACTCTATTTGATCCTGGTTAATTGTGAAATTGCCTAAGACTGCGAAACGTTCACCGGGCTTCACCAACCTAACTTGCAAATGATCAAGACTATTTTCGTCCACCAAAGATTTCGGGATGGATAAACCAATAGCTTTATTGTTTTGCCAGAGAATTGAAACTGAAGTGTAAGGGTTGTTTGGGCGGCAGCCAGCAATTAGAAAAGAAATAAAAAAACTTATCAGTAAAGTTTGAACAAAAAAGTTACAAACCCTTCTCCACCCCTCTCCTTTTGAAGAGGGGTAGTGGGTCATGTTATAAATATCGTTCACCGGCAGTCCACAAATCCAGGTCACCATTGGTTTTGCGCTGCAATAAAATGAATTGACTGTCATCCAGCTTATCCAGTTGCAACACATTCATAACAGGAAGTGAAACAAAATCAACACCTGCGGTAGCAAAACTTTCAGGAACGGGAGTTGTTAGTGAACCTTGAAAGGCCTCGATGCTTTTATACTTTACTTTAAAGACGGGGCGGCTGGAATTAGCCATTAACAAAAATGATTCACCGCCCTTCTTTAAGGTAATCATATCAATGGGTGAGTTGCCGCTGCCCATTTCAGCAACTGTTCTGCCTTTCACATGAGTACCTGGTTTCAAATCTTCCAGCGGAAAAAGAACAAGAGGCGTGCAGGTATAACTGGCAATCAAATATTTCTTTCCATTGATTTCCGAAATGGTGAAAGTGCGAATAGGCGAGTTGGTTTCGTACTGTGAATGCGCAGCGTGATAAATTTCGAGGGAAGATTGATCTTGTTGTTTAGTAAATGGAAAGCCAATGCTTCTAAAGGTGGAACTGAATTCTTGATTAGAGAGCCCGCTAACAAAAACTTTTCCATCACTGAATCCCATATCGCTGATCGAAGACACGCGCAACGGACGGCCTCGTTGATCTTTGGCATCTTCGGCTGGTGCATTGGCCAATGTCATGGAAGAATAGCTCACATCTTTCAGATTGATTGCCGAGATTTTTTCTCCTTCTATTTTTAGAAGCACAGGAGTGCCATCGTTAAGCTGCACGGCACAATAAATTTTCTTTGACAATGGATTCACTGCTAAATCTTGAAAACTGATGTTCTTAACATCGGTCCCCAGAGCGGCTGCTACTTTTTGATCGATTTGTTTGACTTCAATAGCGGTTGCCTTCTCTACTTTTTCAATGTCCTTTGTGTCGATGGCAAATACAGTTGCACTCTTCGAGTCACCAATAAATAAAATTCCATCAGACCCGAAAGTCAACGCACTGATGGATTTAATATCAGGTGCCCCGTTTACAAAACCGTCACGCACGCTGGCGGACTTATTTGTGGCAGCCAGAATGGCAACTCCGGCCAGCACAAGGCTAAAAAAGAAATAGATTTTTTTCATGTATATAAGTATTAAATGATTTTAGAAACTTCTTGAGTTTAGAAGGAACAAGGAAGTTATAAAAATATGCGTGTCTTTCAAACCAAGATTACGCTAATGGTCAATGAGTGACTCTGAACAGGCATTTCAGATGTTTTACACTTCTGTTTTATCCCCACAATGGAGGGATATTAATCGATTGTTGGGATTAAGCTCCAAGCTTAATTTTTTTAAAGACCTCCCACGATACAATGCCAAGGCAGACAGAAATATTGAGAGAATGCTTTGTACCCGTTTGTGGAATTTCAAGTGCAATATCAGCTTGCTGAATTACTTCTTCGCTTACGCCATCAACCTCGTTGCCAAACACAAGACAGTATTTGTGATTCTTTTCAGGCGTAAAATCTTGCAGGGGTTCACTTTCAGTTGTCTGTTCAATAATCACAATTTTATACTCTTGGATTTTTAAATTTTGAATCGCCTTGGCGGAGTTTTCGACATATTCCCAAGCTACAGATTCTGTTGCACCCAATGCTGTCTTTTGTATTTCGCGATGAGGAGGAGTACCTGTGATTCCCGTAAGGTAAATTTTCTCAATCCTAAACGCATCTGCAGTGCGAAAGGCCGAGCCTACGTTGTGTAGACTGCGAACATTGTCTAACAAAATGCACACAGGAATTTTTTCGGCTCCTTTAAATTCGTCCACCGAAATGCGCCCCAGCTCCTCCAGCTTTAATTTTTTCATAACGTGAAATTAACAGATTGAATGGCTATGGTATCAATAAATATAAAACTTACTCCTTTTATTTTTTTACTTTTGAGTGTTCAATGATTCGTAGGAATGCAATATATTCTTACCATTAAATTTCATTTTCATTATGAGTACAAAACCGAAAAAGAAAAAAGCAGAAGTACCACTTACGCCTCAGCAACTTGAGGAAGAGCATCGCATACGAAAGGCGTTCAAAGAAAAAGATTGGGCGGAGATCAAAAGCTCTGATTCGTGGGTGATTTTTAAAGTGATGAGCGAATTTGTTGAAGGCTTTGAGAAGCTTGCCAAGATTGGCCCGTGCGTTACCATTTTTGGATCGGCACGAATTAAAGCCGGACATCCTTATTACAAAATGGCAGAAGAAATTGCTTATGAATTAGTTCGGGATGGTTACGGTGTTGTAACCGGGGGAGGGCCGGGAATTATGGAAGCGGGAAATAGGGGAGCAAGAAGAGGCGGTGGTAAATCGGTAGGGTTAAATATTTATCTGCCACATGAGCAAAAAGGAAATCCGTATATCGATCCTGATAAGCTGATTACGTTCGATTATTTCTTTGTTCGAAAAGTTATGTTCATGAAATACTCTCAAGG
>JAYVBN010000519.1:0-3458 GCA_043750455.1 Bacteroidia bacterium
GCACGGAGCCAATAATGGAACGATATATAGTTTTGTCCTTCTCCTCAATCTGATTGCTTTTTATTAGTTGATCCGTAATCGAATTAGTGAGGTTTGCTATTGGGGAATTTCCTGGTCGGGTAGGAACAACCTGCCAGTAAGGGCTGGTGTGCGTCATGAAGCCCCCATAGAGTACGGGAACAAGACCGCAATACATCAAACTTGATTTACCACTGCCAGAATAACCCATTACAGTGATCGAGCGATTCTGAGAGAGTTTTAACAAAATCTCGTCTACCTGCCCTTCGCGGCCAAAGAAGAGATGACATTCATCTAAAGAGAACGGACGAAGTCCAGGGAAGGGGTTTATCCCCAACCTTTCACCCAACGATAACTCGTCAGGTAATTCTTCATCTAATGATTCAACTTTAACTGAATAATCAACCATCTCTATTGAAGATCAAACATGAAATTTAACAAAGAAATCAAGACTTTGTGAATCTCTGATACTACACTAAAGTTAAAAAATACTCCTAAGAGTTTGCAAGCAGTTACGCTTAACTTAAAAAAATCCTTGAAATATAGGCTATTATCAAATATATTCCAATACTCTATCGGCTAATTTCACATTTTCGGCAAGTAACTCGTAAAACAAATCCTTATTGATTCTCAATAATATAGTTTCTTCTTTTGCCAAAAGGATATTCGAGTTCACAAAGCCATGCGAAGAAATCATTTCGCCAATAAACTGACCTTTATTATAACTAGATGCTAATCTACCTTTCTCGAAATAATCAACCGAACCTTTATAAAGGATATAGAAATTGTTATTCTTCTTCTCATCCGTAACAAGAGATTGACCCTCTTTCAAGTCTACTTCATCCGAAATGTCCGCTAAGAATGAAAGACTTAGTCCAGAGATACTTTCGAAGAAGTCTAGTCCCTGATAAAAAAGCACTTTATCAATTGTCATGAGATGTGGCTGCTCCTTTCCTGATATAATCACACTATCTAACTCTATTTTAATATCTTCATTAAGCCTGCCCGTGTTTATATGGTAAGATTGCACATCGATCTGATGAAGAGACCATGCTGCTACCTCTCTGATCAACCTATCAGGATTAAATAACTGAGCAATAAGATCAAGGACAAAGTCGGTGATTTTAAGTTTGCCGATCTGACGCAATACTGTTGCTTTCGTCCAACGGTTAGTTTGGTTAAAATCTCTATTTATTAAGAATTTAAGAACTAGTTTTTGATCCAGGTTCCCATGCGGATAGAAAGCCTCTAGTCGCTTTATCTTTTCAGAATTGGTCAATTCATCCAACACCGGAATCACACGCTCCTTTAGTTGCTCGGACAAGAATACATCCAAAAGTTCAACCGCATAAGTGGTACCTTCTGTCGTGCCACTTTCAATATTTTCTTTTACTAGCTGTATTGACCTGGTGTCGTACAGCATGGCTAGGAGCATATAGACGTGCTCAATATCGTTTTGGTCTTCTTGCTCAAGTGCTAGTGTTACATCCTTTGCAGCTTCTGAACCCTCCACTTCCTGCATGGCATTGAGGTTCCAACTGATATCAGCAATATCCGATTCAATCGCATACTTTATTCGAGTGATCTGAGAAATACTGGCCTTAAATCCGCATTCACCCAATGATAAAAGAACCTGTGAAACAACTACCTTGTCAGGGTAATCAATTTTATTCCAAAGCAAATCCTTCGCTCTCTGCCCACCTATTCGTCCCATTACCTGAACAATTTTATGTAACGTTTGGGCACTTTGTCCAGATCTGTAGAAGGCACTCTCAAGATGGTTCAGCGATTTACCACCTATGAGCGTCAAAGCGTTCATTGCCTGGTTGCTGAATAATGGGTTTGTTAAGTTTTCAATCAACCCAAAAATGACCTCGTTATTAAATTTTTTAATTGAAGTCTTTATAGCGGTATATCGAACCTTTGGCTCTGGATCATTAAGCAATTCAATTAAGAAAGAAATGTTTTCCTCTGCTGAAGAATGAAGAAGTAGCTCCGCAGAATATTGCCTGTCTTCAATTGATGCCGACCTCGATAATTTTTGAATTCGTGTTTTGGTTATATCTCCACCACTATTCAAAATCAGTTGCAGATCGGCCTTTGTCAATACGTTTTTGGATCCGGAATTTGCTCTGCCTTGATCTATCTTAATTACATAACGATCGGAAACCGATAAACCCTTTATCTCATTCAATCGATCTTGGGCATAATCACGTGCTTGCTCGTGATTATTTCGCATGAGGCTGTTTGCCCAATCACCTACCTGAGCTGGGTTAATCTTCTCAAGAAGTTTGTAGGAAAAAATAGCTTTGGAAGTATCGGTATTACTTAACAAATTTTCAAGCCGCTGAGTAACCTGGGCAAATCCAATCTCTAGCTTATCGGAATGCACTTCTGTACTTTCTAGCTTTTCACGAATTTTATTTCTATAGCCATTGTACAACTTACCGTTGATGACAACATATGCACACAATAGCAATAAAATCATTGTGGAAATCCACAGAATGTTGAAGAAAGGCATTAAGGCAAAACCAAAAATGACAACGCCAGCTATAAATCTGCCTGATTCATTTATCACGCCTTCAACTTTTGACTGAATTCCAAATCTATATCGGCTATCCAGGGGTATGAACAGAAGTTTGTAAACGGGGTTCTCCAGCGAATCGCGAAGCGTATTATTTGCCAAACGTGTTAATGCAACAAAAAGAAAGAAGAAAACAAATGACTCTGGTGATAGAATATTGTCATAGCCAAAAAACGACCCTGTCACCACTGTACCAATCGCAAATACGCCAACTACAGCAGGCAGAATGTATAGTGAAACCCGCAAACCATAATTACTAAAAATGCGATCATTGATAAACGTTTGCATGATCAAACTGATCAAATAGATAGCGCCATTAAAATAGGCCAGAAAGTTTGTAAGCTCACGTTGAACCGGATATTGTTTATTAAGCGAGTCTTGAAATGAGTACTGAGTAAAAATAAAAGTGACCATAGAAATGACGATGAACAAACTCATCAGCACTATGTAGCGGTCCTTGAATATATTTTTGAACCTAGTCTGTTCCGTTACGCTATCTTCGAAATCTTTTGGATCGTTCTTATCTAAAGGAAATTTTAGTGAAATAATGATAAAGCAAATGGAAGATCCCAGAATGGCAATGTTACAAACGATAAGATAATTAGAGGTCTCTGGAAAATAGGAAGAGGTTAGAGGGATTAGAAAGTTTGCGATAATAATAGCCGAAAGCTGTCCTGTGTCAATCCAACCAATAATTCGTTTTGACTGTTTAAAATTAAATAATCTACCAAATACTCCCCAATAGCTTAAAAGCAAGATTGCTGTCATAGGCCCTGTAAAACAATACATTGCAAATAGGACATACTCATGATAAGCTTTATCCGCAAAGTTGTAGAGGATGTAAATAGTGCTGGAG
>JAYVBN010000520.1:0-2658 GCA_043750455.1 Bacteroidia bacterium
CGTTGGTAAACAAAAGACCATAACAGTATCTTTGGAAGGTAACGATTAAGCAATGGCAACAGCATACAATTCAAATTTTCCCTCGGTGGACGATCTAAGAGATAAAGCAAAAAATAGAATTCCTCGTTTTGCTTTTGAATACCTGGATGGTGGTTGTAATGAGGATGTAAATCTTTACAAGAACACTTCGGAAATAAGAGAGGTAGAACTAAAGCCATACTACCTGAGTCAGTACACACCTGCGGATATGAAAACCGAATTATTTGGACATGTGTATGATGCTCCTTTTGGAATCGCACCGGTGGGCTTGCAAGGATTGATGTGGCCTAATGCGCCTGAAATTCTGGCCAAAGCAGCAGTCAAGCATAACATACCGTTCATATTAAGTACTGTAACTACGTCTAGTATAGAAAGAGTAAGTGAACTCACGGAAGGCAAAGCTTGGTTTCAATTGTATCATCCGGCCGAGGAAGCGATAAAAAAAGATATCATTAAAAGAGCGGAAGCAGCACGGTGTCCGGTGTTAGTGATACTTTGTGATGTTCCCACATTTGGTTATAGACCGCGCGACATTCGAAATGGTTTAGCTATGCCTCCGCGGATGACGTTAAGAAATATACTTCAGATCTTGGGTAAACCGGAGTGGGCTTTAAAGACTTTGTATCACGGTCAGCCAGCTTTTGAAACCATGAAACCATATATGCCAAAAGGGATGAATATGAAAAAGCTTGGCGCCTACATGGACAAAACATTTTCTGGAAGACTGAATGAAGATAGAATTGCAGCCATCCGCGATCAATGGAAAGGTAAGTTGGTTTTAAAAGGTGTTGCCAGTGAAGAAGACACAGAGTTGGCTGTTAAGCTAGGCCTGGATGGAATTATCGTTTCGAATCATGGTGGAAGACAATTGGATGCTGGGCAATCCACTATAAAATCGATGCATCCAATAATTAAAAATTATAAAGGGAAGTTAAAAATAATGATGGATAGTGGTATGCGTTCCGGACCTGATGTGGCCAGAACGTTAGCAAGTGGAGCTGACTTTACTTTTATGGGGCGATCCTTTATGTATGGAGTGGCTGCGCTTGGAAACGCTGGTGGCGACCACACGATTTCGATTTTGAAAACTCAGTTGATGCAGGTGATGGACCAAATCAATTGCAAGAATATCACAGATTTTCCAAAACATCTGATTTCATAGTTGACATCATTTTTGTTTCAAGTAGACTAGCCCGTCTTCTTTCCGGTATCTAAAACTTTCTGTGTTTCACGAACTGCAATTTTAGGAAGACCTTCTTGATTTACTTTCAGGTAAGCAGCTACCTCTTTGTGATGATGTTTGATCATGCTACGCAGCAACCAGGATATAGCTTTGGTGATTAAAATTTCTGTTTCATGTTTTAACTTGTCGATGTTGGCGAAGGCCATTGCTGCAAGTCTTGTATCGGCTGCCTTTCGCATGGGTGAACATAACAACACGAGTGATGCTCTTCTTTTATTGATATTTTTACTTTTTGAAAATTTAGTAAGCAAGTTTCTCCATACTTTCCAATTAGCTGGGATTTCGGAAGTGGGATAAGATCCTGTGCACACCGAATCTATCTCCGCCCAGCCGATCAGTTGATCAAGCCATTCGTCAAAGCAAGTTGGGTCAAACTTCCGTTGCTTTTTGGTAGAGTTGTCCAGCAGAATTCCAGCCATGTTCTTTTCGGTTGCTGACTTTCCGTGAATAAGGCTATCTACTATTTTTTGAAATTCAACAGCACTTAGATTGCGATATGATTTAGACCACTCTTTGGCAATCAGCCTAAGCGTTGGCACATTGATCGGATATCGTGGATGGTCGTTGCCCAGATAAGAATCGAGAAAGGTGTGTTGAGTGGGTGTGCCTGAATTCTCCTTGATGAGGTTGAGGATTTCAATATGAAACTTGTTTCTCATTTAGGGGAAACGTTAATGGTTAATAGAAAAAGATTTGGTAATACTATTACTGCTTCATCTTACTTTGTCAGCGTTCATGAACCACATAGTAACATAGGGCACATAGAATGCCCATCGTGTAAAAACTATGTGTTCTATGTGACTATGTGGTTAACATTATTTTGTTCCGCGATGACAAAGTAGGATTAACTATTAATTAATGGCTAACTAATGTCCAATTAACTTATTATAAATATTCAAACACACCCATGCATCGGTAGCCGCATAGCTAATTTGCTTTTCGTTGAAGACAGCAGCTTCCCAATTGCTGGTCTGTGCACTTTTTGAAATCCGGAACCCTAACAGCAAGGCTGTTAATTTTTTTACGCTCTCTACCTGCAAGCCAGATTGTTTGGCAAGTTCGGACAATTCAAAAAATCCATCCGGCTTAAAATGTTTTAGTTTCTGAAGGGCTTTGATGTCATCGCGTAAAGCAACACCGGCTTTCAGAAATTTTTCATTTTCAAAGAAATGAATGATTTGAGGTGTCATACCAACGGACTTCATCCGAACCAGAAAAACTTTTTTTGGCAACGCAATTTGTACCAGCGAGACATGATTAAACTGACCACTTACAAACACTGGCTTTGTTTCGGTATCAAAGCCTACCACAGAATGCTTTTTGATTTCAGCAAATGCTTCTTCCAGTTGATCGGCTTGATCAATGATTTCTATTCT
>JAYVBN010000521.1:0-4557 GCA_043750455.1 Bacteroidia bacterium
GAGATTCACGAGAATTATCCTAAGCAGGAATATAAAAATGTAATCATTGCTGGTCGCATGATGAGCCGCAGGATAATGGGCAATGCATCTTTTGCAGAGTTACAGGATGAAACAGGTCGCATTCAAATTTATATGCGAAGAGATGACCTTTGCACAGGCGAGGACAAAACATTTTATAATACCGTTTTTAAAAAACTACTTGACATTGGCGATATACTTGGCGTGAAAGGATTTGTCTTTACCACACAAACAGGCGAGACGTCTATCCACGTAACTGAATTAATCATCTTGTCAAAGTCTTTGAGACCTTTGCCCATTGTAAAAGAAACAAAAGATGAGGCGGGTAATATTGTTTTGCACGATGCCTTTACCGATCCTGAGCAACGTTACCGGATGCGTTATGTTGATTTGGTTGTGAACCCGCATGTTCGCGAAGCTTTTATCAAACGCACGCAGATGGTTAATTCAATGCGGCAATACTTAAACAACAAAGGTTATCTGGAAGTAGAGACACCCATACTACAACCTTTGTATGGAGGTGCTGCAGCAAAACCTTTTACAACCCATCACAACACGTTGGACATGACTCTTTATTTGAGGATTGCCAATGAGCTTTACCTCAAAAGACTGATTGTTGGTGGATTCAACGGAGTGTATGAGTTCTCGAAAGATTTTCGCAACGAAGGTATGTCACGCTTTCATAATCCTGAATTCACGCAAGTAGAGTTGTATGTGGCCTACAAAGATTACAACTGGATGATGAACCTGGTGGAGGAGATGATTGAAAAAACTTCAATGGATATGCATGGAACCACACAGGTAACGGTTGGCGAAAATGTAATTGATTTCAAGAGGCCGTGGAAGCGCTTCACTATGTACGAAGCGATTCAACATTTTACACAAGTCGATATTTCCGAAATGGATGAAGCCGCTTTGGGAGATACGTGTCGCAAACTTCATGTGCCCATGGATGAAACGATGGGAAAAGGTAAACTAATCGACCAGATTTTTGGTGAGAAGTGTGAGCCTAACTTGATACAGCCAACATTTATTACCGACTATCCACTGGAGATGTCACCATTAGCGAAGAAGCACCGCAGCAAGCCAGGATTAGTAGAACGCTTTGAGGCAATTTGTAATCGTAAAGAAATGTGTAATTCGTTCTCTGAATTGAACGATCCAATCGATCAACGCAAACGTTTTGAGGAGCAACTTGAACTTGGCAAGCGTGGTGATGAAGAAGCTATGACCCTCGATGAAGATTTTCTTCGTGCCCTGGAATATGGAATGCCACCAACAGCAGGTTTAGGAATTGGAATTGATCGGTTGAGTATGGTGATGACTAATTCACCTTCTATTCAGGATGTTATTTTCTTTCCACAGATGAAGCCTGAAAAAACTTCAACGCATAGTGCTGAAAAAGATTTTGAAGCATTAGGTGTTCGTTCTGAGTTAATCCCTATTCTTCAAAAGATGGGGATACTAACAATACTTCAGCTAAAGGAGACGAAAGCGACCAAACTGTTCAATGATATTGGGGGCATTCGCAAGAAGATGAAATTAGAGAACGTAGTGAACCCAACGCTTCAGGAAATTGAATCGTGGCAAAAATAATAAGAGTTAGAAATTATCTACGAAGGAACGGTTGCGATCTAGTTTCAAATCTCGGAGCAGTGCTGATTTAATTCCAATGGAAAAGTTATACGATTGGAAAGTGCCAAAAGGAACCCAACTGAGACTAAACTGCCAACAATGCAAATCGCGATTCAGTGAAATGCTGGTTTGAGTAAACTTCTTTTTTTCAAGGTCGATACCGGAATTAAAAACCACTTTCCATTTCTCTGACAAAGACAGATCGCCAGAGAATTGCAAAGATTGGGTAATGTTTGCTTTTTGGTAGCCAGCTTTTGAGTAGGTCACATTGTAGCTTAATCTTAAATTCCATGGGATATTGAAGTCGATGTATGCATCAGGGTTATTAAGGAGAAACTGTTTGTCGGATTCTGAAACATCTGACTCTGCTATTTTGTCGCGTGTTTCTTTATCTTTTTCATTTCCTTTAGGGCTCAGGTTGGTGCTTATTGCAAAATTGGCACTTGTAATTTGTCCTACATCAAATCCATCTTCCCAGGCATACTTGTCTATTTTGCGTTGATAGATAATTGAGCTTCCTTTTTCATTCGTTGTAATACTATCAAGCTGATATTCGTACGGATCTAATGTTGCATTGACATTTAGATTAATTTTATCGGCAAGTACATTGGTGTTGGCCGATAGACTAAAAGTGGAGAGTTTGAACGAGTCGGCTGCTAAATTATAACTACCTCCAACTGAGAGGGTATTTAACAAAGATATTTTTTTTGCAACGGTGTCAGTTTTATTTTTCACTTTCATTTCAAGATTATTGCTTATTCCAAATCCTATTGAACTACTACGCCCAATACTGGAAGTTCCATACGCATATCCTTGGTGACGTGATTGGTAAAATACCTGTTCCTTCTTACTGCTTGTTCCTTCCACTACAAGTTTTTGGTAGTAATCATATTTTGGATCACCAAAATTGGGTTGCAGTGAATAGCTGATATTAGGATTTATCACATGTCGAATTGCTTTAATACTTCCTTTTCTAAAATTTTTCATTCCATACAAACGTGTATTAAGCCCAATACTTCCTGAATAATTATAAATACTATTGAAGCCTTTGATTGTATCTATAATAATCGGCTGGCTTGTTTTTTCATTAATGTCCCACTGAAGTTTCTCAAAATAAAAGATCTGATCAGAACTAATACCGGGACTAAGAGTGAAGTTTTTAAGGACTTTAACCGAAGTTGATAAGGGTATATTACTGCGAAATCCTTTTTTGCTATTTTTAAAAAATTCACCCATGTTCTCAATCTTAAAAGGGGCAATACTGTCTTTAGTAGCATCTGCACCTATTCTACCGAGGTTGTTTGTAATTTTGTTTGTACCGGTGAGTGTGTAACGAACTGAAAGGTTAGCAAGGAAATCTGTATTCGATTTTTTGAATGGATACACGTTATTAACATTGAAACTTAAATCGGGCAAAGGTAAATCAACCTGGCCAGTACCAAGGTTCTGGCTATGGCGAAGGTTTACTCCTAAGCTGAATGGAGTGCCAGCGAATGTTTTGGAGTACGAAATGTTTGAACTTAGTTGTTGCGATGTGTTATTGAGCTGTGTTGCAGGGTTTGCACTTACCCCAAGGTAATTATTGCTATTAAATTTTGATGATGCAGCATTGACCGAAGCCGAAAATCGTCCGGTGCCTTTTGTTTGTGGAGAATGGCTCCAGGTAAGTCGAAAGTCTTTGCTACTCGATTTGTCTTCAATTTTATCACTCGTTTTGTTATTAGTGAAACTGAAGTTGAAGTTTCCGCTATGATGATACCTTTTACTATAGCTTGAATTTAGGTACAATGCTGCGCTGCCTTTAGCATACACATCACCAGTAACAGCTAGTTTGATATATTCATTAATATCAAAAAAATAGCCACCATTGCGTAAGAAGAAACCTCGATTGCGCTCTTCTCCATACTTGGGCATGATTATGCCCGAAGCACTTTTGCGTGGAGATGGAAACATGCCAAAGGCAAATCCAAATGGGGTAGGCACTCCATTGAACTCCATATAAAAAGGCCCCGTAATAACCTTGTCACCGGGTATCGCTTTTGACTTTTGGGACATAATCTGATAATGAGGGTCTTCAAGATTGCAGGTGGTGTAACCATTTGTTTTGCTTAAGATTTCATTCTTCTCGTTTTTAAAAACAGCGTCACCATATATGTAAGCATCTCCTTGTTGCGTAACTACTTCTGAAATTTTAGCTCGTTTTGTCTTGAAGTTATAGACCATATCGCGCGTCTCATATACCTCCTCTCCATTTTTGAAAATAGGAAATCCCACCCTACGCCCTGCCGAATCAAGTTTGCCTTTGGCAGCGATGGTTGATTTTTCGTAGTCGATTGTTATTTCTTCTGCTTCCAGCTCAATCTCCCCGTATTTTATTTTAGCTTGACCATACAATACAATGGTCTTTGTTTCCATGTCGGAATTGATCGAGTCAAGAGCTGAATAAAAAATGGTTGTTTCGATATCACTTTTGTTTGCGGCTTTAAGGCTATCCGCTTTTGACTTTGTTTTAGATTTTAAGGTATCATTTTTGTCGACTGACGAAGCGGGAGGTACCTTTAAGGTGTCGGATTTTACGGGCAAAACGGAAGTAGGACCTTTAACTTGTGTTTCCACCTGACTCCAAGCGGTGCCTCCGGTCAAAAAAAGGAGCAGAGCCGTAAAAGAAATGAATACAAACCGCGAACGCACACCTTTAGATTTGATTTTCAGAGGTTTATCTTTCAGTGAAAAATTCTCAACTTTACACAAAGTTATCGCAAATACTTCAGACATCGTTAAGCTCGTGAGGAATATCGGATTCAAAACTCTGCTAATAGCAATAACCCTGCTAAATTTCTCGGCTGCGCCTGTTAAAACAGACTTCAAAGTTGACGTGGTGGTCATTGATGCGGGGCATGGCGG
>JAYVBN010000522.1:0-3966 GCA_043750455.1 Bacteroidia bacterium
AATTCAAAATTCAAAATTCAAAATTCAAAATTCAAAATTCAAAATTCAAAATTCAAAATTCAAAATTCAAGTAAGCCAATCTTGAACTTTGAATCTTGAATGGCTATGCATCAAACTTCACACTCTCATCAAGTTCCCGCTGACTATACTTTACCCCATATTGGTCAAGAACATCTTGCGGTACGCCATCCCATTGATTGGGTTTGTTACCAGCATAGCCTAAATCTTTTATTCCAATTTCGCTGGTGAAAAATCCAAAGGCGGTCAGGTCACGCATCTTATTGAAGAAGGCAACACCTTGCTGCAATTCCGGTTTTGCTTTTTCAGGATAGGCAATCTCATCTACCATCTCAATTTGTTGCTGCGAAGTGCAAGAAGCAAAGTCCGCGTTAAATCGCTTCATGCATTGAAGATCCAACCATTTCAAACCACCTCTCATAGGCGTTTGATGGTGCGGCATATCTTTCACAATAAATTCAATGAAGGCTGGCACACCGGCATCTGTCGCAGAACCTGATGTTCCGTCCTTCGGAATGATGATATCGGCAAGGATGCTTATCGTTTTCATTTCGTGTTCATCAAAGAATGTTTCGCTTAGTAATTTTTCTTCGCGAATTAATTCTTCTTTGGTACGGTCAATGGTAAAGGTGGCTGGCGCTTTTACAGTTTCTTTTGAACCGGGTTCACACGAAATTAAAACGCCTGCGCCAACTGAGCCTAAGGCAAGGGTCTTTAAGTATTTTCTTCTATCCATCTTAATAGTAGTTAGTCTTTAGTCCTGAGCCTGAGTTGTGGTAATTGGTTTGAGTCTATTATCTCAATACTCAATTCTCACCACTCAATACTTTCTAAATATTCTGTTTCTTCAATTCCTCAATAATATACTCACTTGCTCTCATTGAAAGTGCAAGAATGGTCCACGTTGGGTTTTTATCTGCCTGTGATACGAATGGTCCGCCATCCACTACAAAGAGATTCTTGACATCGTGTGCCTGATTGAATTTATTCACGACTGATTTCTTAGGATCATTTCCCATTCTGGTTGTTCCTACTTCGTGAATGATTCGTCCGGGTGCAGCCAGGCCATAATCATTTTCCGGACCGTCTTTATTTCCAGAAGTTACTATCCCACCCATCTTATCAATAATTTCGGCAAATGTTTCCTTCATGTGCTTGGCTTGCTTCACTTCATAGTCGCTCCATTTGTAGTGGAAACGCAATACTGGAATTCCAAATTTATCAACAGTTGTTGGATCGATCTCGCAAAAATTATCTTCTCGAGCAACAGCTTCACCCCGGCCCGACATTCCAAATGTAGCCCCATAGAAGTAGCGGTAATCATCTTTTAAAGATGCACCATAACCACCTGCTTCTTTTTGTTTTCCATCTCGGCCAGGATATTTTCCATTCGTGTTTTGTATGCCAGAACCAAATCCGTAGCCAGGCATTCCCATACCGCCACCATATTCAATATGATAACCTCGTGGGAAATCAAGCTTTTTATTGTCAAGCCACCAAGGTGAATAAATATGTGCTCCACCAACACCGTCCTCGTTGTATCGTTTACGGCCAACAAGATTTGGAAGGATGCCACTCATAGATGCGCCTGTTGAATCGTGAAGATATTTTCCAACGACACCACTTGAATTGGCCAGACCATTTGAGTTAGTAGAAGATTTTGAATTAAGTAATAAGCGAGCAGATTCACATGCGCTGGCTGCTAACATCACTACCTTAGCATTGACAGTATACTCCTGCATGTCATCCTTGTTCACAAATGAAATGCCAGTCGCTTTTCCTTGCGCATCCGTTAACACTTCGCGTGCCATGGCGTTTGGAATGACATCTACATTGCCTGTTTTCAAGGCAGGTTTTACTAAAACAGAGGAGGAAGAGAAATCGGCATAAACAGTGCAACCTCTATTGCATTGGTGGCAATAGAAGCAAGAGCCTCTGTCTTTATTAACAGGCTTTGTAAGAATTGAAAGTCGAGATGGTATAACGGGAATGTTTAGCTTGCCTCCTGCATCTTTAATAAAGAGTTCGTGCAGTCGCGGCTTTGGTGGTGGAAGAAAAATACTGTCAGGATCATTCGGTAGATTTTCTTTTGATCCAAACACACCAATAAGTTGATCAACCTTATCATAGTAAGGAGCGACATCACCGTAGCTAATAGGCCAATCTTCTCCTAATCCATCATGACTTTTATGTTTGAAGTCGCGAGGTCCAAAGCGAAGTGAAATTCTTCCCCAGTGATTAGTGCGACCGCCCAACATGCGTGATCGAAACCAATCGAATTGTGTTCCATCTTTATGAGTATATGGCTCTCCATCAATCTCCCATCCGCCATAAGCGGCATCAAAATCCCCAAAATTTCTGAGTGGTGTACTGGCTCCCCTACGTGGAGATTCCCACGGCCATTTTAATTGAGTTACGTTCTTAGCGGGATCATAAAGTGGCCCAGCCTCCAACAACACGACTTTGATTCCAGCATTGGCCAACACATAGGCAGCCATACCACCGCCAGCGCCTGAGCCTACAATACACACATCGTAATCTTTCGGAGTTTTTTTGATTTGAAAATCGGGCATACTTCTTTATTTAAAAGAAAGTAATATGCCCTAAAGGATTCAAAATTCAAAATTGAGATATGTGGTCGGTTGTATCCTAATCTGGAATATTGAATTTTATTTCCGCTTTGGCACAGGATCATGACCACTTGTTCCCCAGGGATGACAGCGGCCAATCCGTTTAGCGCCAAGCCATGAGCCTTTTATGATTCCCCACTCCAAGATAGCCTCGATGGTATACTGCGAGCATGAAGGAGTGTGACGACAATGTGCGCCTAAAAGAGGAGAGATAGTGGCTTGGTAAATTCGAATAGGAAGAATATAAATTTTCTTAAGGATCATAACTTGGGTCAGCCTATCAACTTATCGAACGGTAGGAAAGTTCATATGTAATAATTCGTTTCACAAAATTATAATTTTAACCGTCATCGCGAGTGTCAGCGAAGGCATGTGTAAAGGACGAAGCGATCCCCAAATCAATTGAGAGATTGCTTCGCCCAATCCCTAAAATCCACGCTGGTGCTCGCAAAGACGTCCATTTTTCTGAGTAAATCTAAATTAATAAAACAGGCTCACCAGAAAATAGAGAATGGAAGGACACAATAAACAGCCCAATCCGGTATAGAATGTTGCCGTGATGGCGCCATAAGGAACAAGTTTGGGATCAGTTGCTGCCAGACCTGCGGCTACACCACTTGTTGTACCAATCATTCCACCAAAAATCATAGCGGTCTGCGGATTATTTAATCCAATTGAATTTGCAACGATAGGAGTACAAATGGTAACTAAGATTGATTTAATCACTCCGGCAGCAATGCTGATGGTAATGACTTCAGAGCTTGCACCAATTGCTCCGCCTGTGATTGGTCCTACAATAAAAGTGCAGGCACCACTTGCAATAGTGGTAATACTTTTCGCATCGGTATATCCCATTGCTATTGCAATGACAGCTCCGACAAAAAAGGAAAGAATAATTCCAATGAAAAGCGATAGGATTCCTGCAGCTCCTGATTTTTTGATTTCATCAAAACTTGCACCCATCGCAGTTGATACAATCGTGAAATCTCTGAACATGGATCCTCCTAAAATTGCAAAACCAGATAATCCTGCGACATCGGCAACCCCATGATCACCACCGGTAAAGACGCCACCTGCGTAAGCCAATATCAGCCCAGCAATGATGGCAATGGCAGATCCGGGAATTTTCTTCCTCGTAAGTTTCTCAGATGACTGTGAAGACACATACATGATAATGCCAGTAAAGAACAAGGCGGCAACGAAACCATTTTTTATAAAAATGTCGAGGAAGTACTCCATGGCTACTTTTCGATTTTCGATTTGCCTATTTTAGAAATCAATGGAATCATCAAGAAACAAATGGCAGTAGGTATGATTC
>JAYVBN010000523.1:0-6322 GCA_043750455.1 Bacteroidia bacterium
ACCATCTCACGGTTTTTGTTTGGCACTTCAATACCAATTGTTCCCTTGCCGGGAATGGGTGCAATAATGCGAATACCAAGAGCAGCCAGACTCAATGCAATGTCATCCTCCAGATTTTTAATCCTTGAAATTTTAATCCCTGCTTCTGGTACAATTTCATACAGCGTAACGGTGGGGCCGATAGTGGCCTTTATGCTTTGAATGCCAATTTTAAAATTGGTAAGAGTGCTGAGGATTCTATCTTTATTCTGATTGAGTTCCTCCTGCGTAACCTGAACCTTGCTTACTTCATACTCATTCAAAAGTTCGAGCGGAGGAAATTTATAACTGCTCAGATCAAGTGTTGGATCATACAATCCCTTTTCATCCACCAGCTGCTCTGCCAAAATCTCAGTATCAGTCTTTGGCTCCTCCACGATAAAGACCGGCTCAGTTTTTGGTTTCTCTGGTTTTTTAGGCGGCTCAATATCAAGCTTTAAATCCTGAACAAGCGGAACAGGTGTTGGTTCTGGAGTTGTTTTTAATACAAGTACCGGATCAGTCTCTTCCTCTTTTTGCAAAGGCCAGTTGTCTGAGTCTTCCGTATACGCAGGCCGAAACTTAATATCATCTTCATCTGGCAATAGTGCAGCGTTGCCCATTGGCTTAGGGTCTTTTACCTGAAAAGCGTTGATGGCTGTGACATTGAAAAAATAAATTATGAAAATGAAAAGTGAGAGAACAAGAATTAAGAAAGTTCCCCATCCAAAAAGTCCATCCGACATTCTGGCCAACTCATAACCAAGGCCGCCACTCAAGAAACTAATTTCGGTTACACCTGAAATGCTATGGGTGATGTAACCAAGCAAAAGGCTCAACCACAATCCCGCGAAGACGGACAAAATAAAGACTGAAAAAATGGGAAGCAGTTCACGTTTGAACACCATTCGAAACCCTAACAAAAAAAACAAGGGCGCAATAAAGAAAGCTGAGATGCCCATCCACTTAAATATTAGATAGTGCGAAGTAATGGCACCGTATAACCCCAGCCAGTTTTCTGCTTCCTTACCCGATTCAATTAAATCCACATTGCCAACCGCCTCCACAACACTTTGGTCGGCCTTACCCGTAAAGAGGTAGGAAACAAACGAAGTGAATAAATAAAGAGAGATTATCAATAAGAAGAAGCCAGCAGCTAAAGTAAAGCGAGGGTCCTTAAAAAACTCAATACTAAAATTGAATTTCGACTTGTTACCACTGCCTTTTGCCTTTTTTTCCTTTTCGGGTTTCTTAAATGTGTTGGACTTGTAGGTGTTTTCGGCCATCTAGCTAAAAAAGTATCTCAAAACTAAGGAAAAATGCCATAGAATTTAAAGAATGCAAAATCTGGTCTGTTTTTATAAAACCATTCTTTAAATTCAAAAAAACTTGGTTGTCAAATTTGAGAGCTTCCATCCTCTTATTGCTAGCTATTATTTCTGTGGTTGCTGCTTCCGCACAAGGACAGCTTATTGACAGTCTTCAACGCATCGTAGCCGCACATCCCCGCGACACTAATGAAATACGGGCGCTCGACCACCTGGGCTCTGAGTTTATGCGCAAGGACATGAACAAGGCAAAATCCTATGTCTACCAACAAATAGCTTTGGCAAAAGAACTGGGGACCGATTTTGGCTTGGCAGCTGCCTATTCGGGATTAGTGGCTATTCATCAAAACGAAGGCACCATTGACAGTGCACAATACTATCTTCAGCTGCTTGAAATACTTTCTAAGAATCCAGCTAATAAGAAAGCAGCTGTCAACTATGCTAATTCAGCGGGGCTCTTTTACAAAAATCAAGGTAAGATAAAGGAGGCACTACCTTATTTGCTAGAGGCTCTCCGGCTGCTAGAAAACGGAGATAAGACAGCACGAGCGGGGCAGATGCTTAACGTAGGCAATGCTTACTATAATCTGGGCGAGCTAAAAAACGCAGCAGACTACCATCTTAAAGCACTTGCCTTATTTGAAGAAGTAAAAAATAAACGTGGTCAATCTTTTTGTTTGAACAGCCTGGGCAATGATTATGCAGACCTTAAACAATACAACACGGCTGAAAAATATTTCTTTCGATCAGAAAAATTAAAAGAGGAATTGGGCGACAAAAGAGGTGTACTCACTTCGTGGATGAGTTTAGGCGTTGTATATCAGCAAACCAACAAACCCGATCTTTCGATGCTTTATTTTAACAAGGCATTGGTTCGCACAAGAGAGCTAAATTTATCTTTAGAGGAGTCTCGCGTGCTTTTCAATATAGGTTCACTTTTAAAGCAGATAAAGAAAAATGACGAGGCTGCTAAAAAATTTTCAGAGGCATTGGTATTGGCAAGGCAATCGGGGGACAGCGCATTAGTCTCCAGAATTAAAACCTACATCATATCCATGCGGAATGAAGCACAAAAAGAAATTAAAGAAGAACAAACCCTTCGGCAGAATATTAAAATTTCTTTGGAAAGTGGAGCCCTTGATAATACGGCTGAAGGTCATTTTGAACTAGCTAAATGGTATGAGTCGCGCAAACAGTTTGATAAAGCTTTCGAGAATATAAAAAAAGCACAACAACTTACCGACTCAATAAAAGGCAATCAAATTATTTTACAACTAAAAAAACTAGAAGAGGAATACAACACTGAAAAAAAGGAAAAGGAAATTGTGCTACTCAAAAAAGACCAGGAGTTTCAAACCCTGGCACTTAGTCGACAGCGCGTAATTATTACGTTAGGCATCATCGGCTTAATCTCTGTTCTAATTATTGCTGCCTTGTTGATAAACCGTTATCGGGTAATGAACCGAACAAAAAGGTTACTTGAAATTGAAAAAGTGCGCAACAACATTGCCCGCGACCTGCATGACGATATGGGCTCTGCTCTATCCAGTATTAATATCCTTAGTCAGGTGGCCCTTGTCGAAAAAAATGGAAATACGCAAAGCTATCTTCAGCGAATTGGTGATCAATCGGCCCGCATGATGGAAGATATGGGTGATATGGTCTGGTCCATTAACCCACGGAATGATTCGATGAGTCAGGTACTCATCCGCATGAGAGAATTTGCTTCGGAAATTTTCGAATTGAAAAACATCGAGTATCAGTTTTCTGAAAAAGATATTGAAAATTTAATATTGAATGCGGACCAGCGAAAAAATCTTTTTCTTATCTATAAAGAAGCCATCAACAATGCCGCTAAGTATAGTCAGGCAACTAACGTTGAAATCAATATACAACAACAAGACCACACGTTGATCATGTCCATCAAAGACAATGGACAAGGCTTTGATGAACAAAAAGTAAAAGCCGGCAACGGACTGCGCAACTTACGGGAGCGGGCAAAAGAGATAAATGCCTCATTGGATTTAAAAAGTGCAGTGGGTGCCGGAACTGAAGTAAACCTAAAAGTCCCCATCGCATGATGATGCGATACCGCTGTATTGGTTCAAAGCTGATATTTACAGTCGTAATATGAAGCCGTACTCTATTTTACTCTATGAAGATAATCAGTTGCTGAGCGAAAGTATTCAGTCCATGTTGCGGTTAAACAGCAATCTTTATGTGCTTGGAGCCTACGAAAATCCAACGCAGGTTAATAGCCACTTAGAAAGTAAGAAGCCGGATTTGTTACTGATGGATATTGATATGCCGGGCATGACGGGTATTGAGGCCGTGGCCAAAGTTCGTGCTGTTGATAAAGATATTCCGATTCTCATGCTCACCGTGTTTGACGACAACCAACATGTGTTCGATGCCATCTGCGCTGGAGCTTCAGGTTATTTATTGAAAAAACACATTTCCGCAAAGCTGTTTTCAGCCATTGAAGAAGTGATGGCGGGTGGTGCACCCATGAGCCCCAGTATTGCGCGCATGGTGCTGGCTTCTATGCAACAGAGAGCAATGCCAGAAAACCCTTATCAGCTGACCCCCAAAGAGAAGGAAGTCCTCACCTCGCTGAGCAAAGGCAATAGCTACAAGTTAATTGGAGCAGAGTTTGAAATTAGTCTGGATACCGTGCGTTCGCACATCCGAAAAATTTATGAGAAGCTGCACGTGCATTCTCAAACGGAGGCGGTGAGTAAGGCAATCAATGAAAAACTAGTGTAGAAATTTTGTTCTCCCTCGCATCATCATGCGATTTCCTCGCAGTCTAAATCTTCTGAGATTTGGTAGATGAAAAAAACCTTCTCCCTTATTGCATTCTTGGCCATTGTGCAAGCATGCAGTAACCCTCAAACTGTAAATCTCGGCATTGAACCCAACGCGGGCCAATGGAAACCCTGGGTGCTTCCGTCTGCCGGTGAATTCAAAATTCCTCCTCCACCCGAGGGCGATGCCGAAAAGGATGAGATCAAAGAATTGATTTCATTACAAAAAAATCCGGATAGCACCCGGTTGCAGGAAATGCATTACTGGAATGCCGGGCCACCCGCGTACCGTTGGCAAGCGGCAGCCGATGATTTAATCGACACCACCCAATACTTTCTTCGGGTATACGCGCTGCTTAACGTGGCCATCTATGATGCCACACTCGCTGCTTGGAATGCCAAGTATGAATAACAATCGTCTACGGCCTTCACCCACACAAGATGGAATTAAATACTTGATTGCTCCACCACAAACGCCTTCGTATCCGTGCGAACATTCTGTTACAGCCGGTGCGGCCTCTACCATGTTAGCCTATCTTTTTCCTGCCAAAGCAGATTCCATTTTAGCGGCTGCGAAAAAAATTGGTGAGACGCGCGTTATGGCCGGAGTTCAGTATCCGAGCGATGTAAAAGAAGGATTTGAATTGGGAATTAAGGTTGCTAATTATGTTATTGAACATTGGGCCAAGAACGATGGAGGTATTGTACGCTGGAAAGGAAAAATTCCAACCGAGCCCGGCTATTGGAAAGGTAAATCCATGCGCTTTGATATTCCCAATATGAAAACATGGGTGCTTACTTCATCCAATCAATTTCGTTCATTGCCACCGCCAGATGTAAAGAAAGACATGGCTGAATTGAAAGCCTTTAAGCGCACAGATCAATCTAATGTCCGCGCGTTTAAGTGGGAGTCTCAGTGGCCATGGGGTGATATTATGGATAGAAAAATGATGGAGCATGGACTTTTGAACAACGCACCCCGTGCTTCACGGGTCTACACCTTATTGGCCATTAGCGATTATGAAAATCAAGTGGCCAATATTGAATCGAAGCATGTTTATTTTCGTATCCGGCCCGATCAATACGATCTTACGTTTAAAGCGGTTTTTAAAACCCCACCTTCACCGGGCTATCCTGCTGGGCATGCAACCGTGGCCGCCTGTTATGGCGAAATGCTGGCCTACTTGTTTCCTACCGATGCAAAAGAATTTTACGATCTGGCCAACGAAGAATCATTGTCGCGCTTTGAAGCGGGTGTGCACTTTCGTAGCGACAACGAAGCAGGAATGAAGTTAGGGAAAGAAGTAGCGTTGGAAATTATCAAGCGTGCGAAGGCAGATGGAGCGGACGCAAGTTTGAATCGCAACTTAAAATAAAAATATGACCAAGATATTTGTAACATCTCTCACCTTAGTACTCATAACATGCAATGCATTTAGCAAGCCTGCTTCAGAAGGTAAAGTTATCAGTCAGTAGATCATTTCTATTTGAAAACCTAATACCTCCTTTATGAAACCAATCCTTTATTCTTTGATTTTTTTGATAATGCTCAGCTGTTCCCCAACCAAAAACAATGAGACGGCCAGTGATAGCACGCAAAACATACTTACAGATAATGTAGCAACTCAAATCGAAGAATCTTCCACATCTTCATCAACAGTCGAAACCGCAGAACTATTGTCTGGTATCACCAAAGACTCTTTGGTGGCAGAGATGAACAATCGAATGGCCGAATTGGCTCAGGCGTACGATACGATGCAATATGCTATGATTAAGTCAAGTTATTCATGGGAAAGACCCTATTGTTATCCAAGTCAGGATGGCCCATGTATTATGGCGGTTGAAACAGAAGAAGAAACAAAAAAATGGTTCTTTGATCGTGCCAATCAACTTAAAGGCTATAGCTATTTAATGAAATCAGTGAGTGATGAAGTAACAAAATCATTCCTCTATCTCTTTACAAATGACTCGTTGATTGCAGTTCGAGAACAAGAAGTCAACACAAGCACTGGTGGCTTTACTAGCCAGGTAACAATACTAGCTGCAGAATGTCCGCTCTGTGGTATAACTGCTATCGAATACGGAGATGCAAGTTATATAAACGAAAAAGAGTTGGCAGCTAAACAGCAAGAGTTTTATGAATCGATGCCTGAATTAATCAGCATACTT
>JAYVBN010000524.1:0-8780 GCA_043750455.1 Bacteroidia bacterium
GTACAAGGAAGTTTGGTAATAACCAAAGACAACCTGTTCTACCTCGCTATTAGCGTTGGGAAAATAAGTATGGAGGGATTAGACTTTTTAATTATTGCACCTACATCTCCTATTGGACAAATACTTCTAAATTCTAAACAGCGTGATGAATTTACTTTTAATAAGGAAGTGCATGTTATCTTGGAGATATCCTAATTGTCTAACTTTGATTGTCAAATATGTTACGAATTTTATTTTTAGATTTGCATAATGAATAAGTCAGAGAGTTTGTTATCCAGAATTACAATTGATCCAGCTATTTGTCATGGCAAGCCCACCATCCGAGGTTTGCGCTACCCTGTTGTTTCAATGCTAGAACTTTTGGCATCAGGGATGACCACAAGTGATCTTCTACAGGATTACCCTGACCTTGAGGAAGAGGATTTTCGTGCATGCATTCAGTTTGCGGCTGAGTATATGGACGTAAAAAGCTTTCATAAGATTGCTTCATGAAATTTATTATCGATGCTCAGTTGCCCTTCGGACTTGCAAATTGGCTATCAGAAAAAGGTCACCCATCAATTCATACCCTAAGTCTTCCCCGTAAAAATAAAAGCACTGATTTAGAGATTTTGGAAGTGGCGCTGAAGGAAGAGAGAATAGTTATTTCAAAAGACAGTGATTTTTATGAATCGTTCATAGTAAATCAAAAACCAAAAAAGCTTCTACTTATTTCAACTGGTAATATTTCAAATTCTGAACTTCAAGATTTGCTTGAACGGAATTTATCTAAAATCATAGATCTTTTCAATATCCACAGCTTGATTGAAGTAGACCGGAAGGATATTATTGTTCACAAATGATCGGGATCAGACATTTGAGAATTCTTTTTTCATGAATATCAAAGCCTGGCTACAAGCATTTCGATTGCGAACTTTGCCGTTAGCACTGTCCAGTATTCTTATGGGAGGATTTCTGGCGGCTTCTGTTGCAGCATTTCAGTGGGATATTTTTCTACTATGTATTTCAACCACCATCTTTCTTCAAATTCTTTCTAATTTGGCCAACGACTACGGGGACTCTATACACGGAGCTGATCATGCCGAGCGAAAGGGTCCATCACGTGCTGTTCAAAGCGGAGCGATTTCGGCACAGAAAATGAAAGCTGCTGTTGTCTTGTTTGTGTTGCTAAGTTTGGTAAGCGGTATTTCATTGTTGCTCGTTTCATTTGGGTTAGATTGGAGCGCACTACTGTTTTTCTTGGGGTTGGGCATTCTTAGCATAGGCGCTGCAATTGCCTACACTGTTGGTAAACAACCATATGGTTATGCTGGCCTTGGCGATTTTTCAGTGTTGGTATTTTTTGGATTGGTAGGGGTGATGGGATCCTTTTATCTTTTCAATAAAAGTGTCTCATGGCTCGAAATTCTTCCGGCACTGAGTTGCGGTCTTTTTTCGATAGCAGTTTTAAACATTAACAACATCCGAGATATAGAGTCGGATCGCATAGCTGGAAAATTTTCTATTCCTGTCCGGATAGGAAGACAGAGAGCAGTTGTCTACCATTGGTTTCTGTTGCTGAGTGGGATAGGAGCATCGATTGCTTATATGACACTTACCTATCGATCACCACTTCAGTTTTTGTTTTGTTTAGTTATTGCGCTCTTTCTACGAAATGGATTAGCTGTTTCGAAAAAACCTTCAGCCGAACTCGATCCTTATTTGAAACAAATGGCGTTGTCAACTTTGCTATTTGTAGTTCTGTTTGGTATTGGATTGATCATCTCTTTGAAGTAACGGAAAACCCCCAAGCTCATGATTTACGCACATGATTTTTGACTTTCATTGCAGGATATTCTAGCAAGATTGATTCTTCTGTTATCAATCCAACCCAATCATCATAAATGTTCCCCAATAATACGGTTCTGGATATTCCAGGCGCAATTCTATTTTAGCATCGACAAAAGATTTTCGAAGATTGCCAGATGCTAACCATTTCTTGTAAAAGGATAGAATAAGTTTTTGTGTAGCCGTATCGTCTACTTTAAACATACTCATTATTAGAGTCTTTGCACCTGCTACCAAAAAGGCGCGTTGCAATCCATATACTCCTTCACCATTGGATATATCGCCTAAGCCTGTTTCGCAGGCGCTCAGCACCACAAGGTCGGTCTGGTCTAGATTCAGACTCATGGCTTCATACGCAGTAAGTATACCGCTTTCAATGTTGTAGTTGTATTTGGATTTATTCCTTAGATCTCCAGCACCTTTGAGTAATAATCCTGTTTTGAGTAATGGATTTTCTGCCATTGCTGTTTCACTTTCCGTCATTTCGGTTACCTCATTCTCGTCAACAGAAGGTGTGTAAAAACCATGTGTTGCTATGTGAAATATTTTTGGGCTTTCCAGTTCCTTCACATGCTCTTCGGTTGCATTTTTCTCTAAATATTTATCTGTTGCCCAACCCTTTTGCTTCAAGAGGTCTTGCAATTCATTTATTTCCAATTCTGTTCCCGGTAAGGAAGGGATATTGTTTGAAGAAGAGGCAGTCAGGTAGAAGGTTGGGTTGCCAAACATCGTGGCTGTATTGGAAGCATTGGCTGTCTTCGCTTTTATTTTGCGCAGATACAGATCTTTCGTATTACTCACAATGACAATGTTGGAATTGTCAATTACATATTTACCATCAGGCGTGGGTATGGCTTCAAGATTGATCTGATTGTATACGCCATCTGGTGACAAGAAGATGGTGCTATATTGACCAATTTGTTTTTGGATGGGTTCCCAAAATGCTTTATACGAAACATCGTCTGGTATTTTCCCAGTGATGCAATTGCGATAATATTTAAGAAACCTGGTTTCCATTCTGTGGCCTTCAGCAAGCTCAACTACCTTAGGTCTCGCATTATCACTTTTCACATACAAGGCTACATAAATGATGGAATCAGTAAAAGTATGATCAAAATGGCGGTAGCGAATCATTTCAATGGCTACCTCATTTTTGCCAATAGATTTTTGAACATTCTCGTAGGTGATGCGTTTGTTTTCGAAATTCTGTCCGAATAGTTCTGATTTTTCACTTAACTCTTTTTCGATTTTCTCTACTTCATTTCCAAGGGCAACTGGGTCTATTTCATTTTCGGCAAGCTGTTGTGTACTCATGGATAATGCGTTAGTCAAAACTTCTTTTTTCTGAAGCCAATCGGTATATGTTGTTATTAGAATTTCATCTTTGCTATTAAGAATACGTTCACGGATTTTAATTGACGAGCTTAACAACAGTGCCTTAGTGAGTAATTGATAATTGTACACCTTGCCGCTCAGGTCGCGGAAATCTTCTAGCTGACTAAAAGCAAGCGTGTTATAAAATTCAAAATCACTTTTGATGGTATTCCAGTATTTGGCTTTCTCGCGTTCACTTAAAGCGGGGAAGAATTGTTTGATAAAACTTTCATAGTTGTTTAATGCTTCTTCTATATTTTTCTTGGAGCGCTTAAAATCTTTCTCCATATAGTATACTTTGGCTTGCTTGGAAAGCACTTTCACATACTCTGGGTGGGTACGGCTAAAGAATTTTTCGTAGAGATCTTTGGATTTGGAATAAAATTCTTCGGCTTTATCATATTTTTTTTGCTGATAGAACACATCTCCAGTTAATGTGTAAATACTGGCCAGGTTGATGTTATTTTTTCTTCCTGTTTTCGCTTTCCAAATGCTTTCAGCTATGGTTAACGAATTAAAGGCAATATCATACCGCTTTTCTGAAATGTAAACGATGGCTACGTTCTTCAGGATATCGGCATATTGGGGATTGTCTTTTCCCAACTTAGCCCCCATGATATCACGTGATTCCAACATTAATTTCTCCACTTCTTTCCTATTATCTCCTTTATAGAATTTGATTAGCGCGAGTTGCGAAATTGATTTAGCAACTTCAATATGATTTCTGCCAAATTGTTTCTCCTGGCTAACCAAAGCCTTTTGGATATTATCCTCTGCCTTATCGTAATCACCGATGATATAGTCAATGTCGCTTAGTAATTTTTGCGTAGGGGCAGCTTTGGTAGATTTTTCTGTATAAACCGTTACGGCAATTTGGTTGGCTCGTAAGGCAATTCTGTCGGCTTCGGTATAGTCACCTTTTAATAAGGTAAGCCTGCCTTTATTTACTAGCGGTTCTATCAGACGAGAAGAATTTGGACCGTACAACTTTTCATAATCTTTAATCAATCCATCCAACAGTTCTTCCGTACCAGAATACTTGCCAAGCTGAATAAGTAAGCTCGATAGTTCTTTTGCCGTGGTAAGATCATCGATACCGGTTATGTTGCCATTTTTTGACAGAATTTTTGCCGAACGATCCAATGCATCAGTAGCTTCATCAAACAATCCTTTTATCCCAAATAGAGTAGCTTCTGTTTCAATGGCATTCACCAGATATCCTTGCTTCCCTACTTCTTTTCTAAACTCCTCCAGAATTTTTAAGGATAGATTAATATTTTCTTCTGCCTTTTCATATTGACCTAACTTAATTTGCAATCTGGCAATGCTGGTTAATTCAGCACCATATTGATAATCGGTGTCGCTATATTTACTTCTTGCCACATCAGAGGCTTTATCCAATGATAAAACGGCTTGGTTATATTTGTCGGTAAGTTCATAATAGACAGCCAGGTGATTGAGGATATCCAGGTGGTCTTTGTGTGATGCATCGATTTCTTTCTCGACCACATTTGTAAAACTCTCTTCGTAAATTTTGCCTGCTTCAGTAACATTGTCGGTAAAGTCGAGATAAAAGTTGGCAAGGTGTACTTTGGCAAGATGTACTTCTGGTGCCTCTTCCCCCAACAGTTCAGATTTTATTTCAATGATATCCTTTAGATAAACTTCTGAGTTTTTGTAGTTTTTATTTTCCTGTGATAATTCGAAAAGGAAATCTGAAATTTCGGCTGTGGTAATATTATTTCGGGGCAGGCCTTTAGAGTTGATTACTTTCTTTGCATCTGTCTCGAGGTTCCTGGTTTTATCTTTGCTCAACCTGCTGTCGAATTCCACCGCTTTGAGCCTAACATTATATATGCTTGAACCGGGAAAATTTTTATTGATCATTTTTTCAAACTCTAATTTGGTATTGGAAAAACGAGAAGAGTTGCCTTCCAGCAGAAGTCGTTTCAAAAATTGCTCGTAAATCTCAATAGCAAGATAGTGTGAAGGCTTATGAGCAATTTTTAAATTATTAAGAGCACGATCGTAGCCTAGGCCGCGAGGAAAACTTTGATCAGCCTCAAGGCCACCTTCGACAATCAGATTTGACCAGTAAAATTGATTTCTAATAAATGGTATTTTGGACTCTCCCAGATTCTTATCTATCCAGGTACTTGACGAAGCAAAGGCTGAGTCAGCACTTAGAAAATTTCCTTTGCCGCGAAAAGCGTTAGAAATATTGGTGAGTAGTCGCGCGTAATCAGAATAGCGTTCAATCATTTCCTCCTCCGGTAATCTTCTGCTTTTAAGGTTGCCTTTATCATCCACAAAGCTTTCTTGTTTAATTGCTCTGCCTGCAAAATAGCGATCACGCTCAGATAGTAGTCCCAATGCTTCATTGTAAAATCCCTGGCCGATCAGAACCTCTGCCATACTTAAGTCTAATCGTGCTTTAAGAGGCTCTGTTATAAAACTTCCTGTTTCCAATACTTTTCTTGAACGCTCCAGATATTGTTTTGCCACCCGGTATGTGCCACTTTGAATATGTAGATCGGCAGCATCTAAAAGTAGTACTCCATTTTTCAGGCTATTTTCTTGGTGAATTGAAACACTGGAGGTTTCAGCTGTTTTTAAGTTTGATTCAAAGTCTATTACCATGCCCGAAGCAAGATTATACTTAGCAAACAACAGGTAATAGGTTGGTATGTATCCATTTTGAGCCCCCAGTTTTTTAGTTGCCTTTTTTTTGAATTTTTCTAATGCACTCATTGCTGATTCATAGCTTCCTGCTTCGTAGGCTGTTTCAGCTTTTTTAAGCATTTTATCATACTTAGCCTGGCCAAAAATGAAAGCTGAATTCAAAATTGCGATGATTGTTAAAACAGCGATCGGAGACTTTTTCATATCAATAGAATTTTGCTCTGTAAAAATACAGAATTGGAAAAGAAGTTATAATGAAATTCAAAAGGCAGTAAATTTGGTAGTTGACATTTCTTTTGATGTTGCGCAACACAGTTGAAACGAAATAATCAAAATTAGTAACCCAATTACCTAGAGATAGATTCAGGTGGTAGATAACTCTTGTTCTAACTCGAAAGCAGTTTATTTAAAATAGTTTTAGCTGATTCTGTTACTGGAGTGCCAGGCCCGAATATTCCAGCAACTCCTGCCTGATGAAGAAAGTCGTAATCCTTTTTGGGAATTACACCTCCAGCTACCACCAGAATATCAGGCCGGCCAATTTTCTTAAGACACTGAATGAGTTGAGGAATTAAGGTTTTGTGTCCTGCAGCCAGGCTGGATGCACCGATAACATGAACATCATTTTCAGCAGCTTGCATGGCCACTTCATCTGGAGTTTGGAAAAGCGGGCCTATGTCTACATCAAAGCCAAGGTCAGCAAAGCTAGTGGCTATTACTTTCGCTCCACGGTCATGACCGTCTTGCCCCATCTTGGCAACTAAAATGCGCGGCCTACGTCCATCCAATTCAGCAAAGCGATCGGAGAGTGCCCTTACAAGGTCAAATTCTTTATCGTCTTTCATTTCTCTTGAATATACACCTGATATTGATTTGATGGTAGCTTTATATCTGCCAAATGATTTTTCCAGTGCGTAAGAAATCTCTCCAAGAGTGGCGCGTTTTCTCGCAGCATCAATTGCCAATTCCAAAAGATTTTCACCTTTTGAACCGGAACTAGCAGAGGCAGTCAATGCACTCAACGAGGCGTTGACCTCATTTGTGTTGCGTTCCTGTTTCAATTGCTTTAGACGCTCGATTTGTTCATTTCTAACTGTCGTATTATCCACGTCAAGGATTTCAAAGTCTGGGCTCTCATCTGTTTGATATTTGTTTACACCCACAATCACATCTTTGCCAGAATCGATGCGTGCTTGTTTGGCGGCAGCAGCTTCTTCAATGCGCATTTTTGGAATTCCGCCTTCAATCGCTTTTGTCATCCCACCAAGGTGCTCAACTTCTTCGATTAGTTGCCAGGCTTTTAGCGCGATTTGTTCTGTAAGAGATTCCAGATAGTATGATCCTCCTAAAGGGTCAACTACTTTCGTTATTCCGGTTTCATGTTGCAAATACAATTGAGTGTTGCGGGCAATACGTGCAGAGAAATCAGTAGGCAAAGCGATTGCTTCATCCAGGGAATTAGTGTGAAGTGATTGAGTTCCACCCAATACAGCGGCCATGGCTTCAATACACGTTCTTGTTACATTATTATATGGATCTTGTTCCGTCAGACTCCAGCCCGATGTCTGACAATGCGTTCGTAATGCCAACGACTTGGGATTTTTTGGATTGAATTGCTGAACAATCTTGGACCATAACAAGCGCCCTGCTCGCATTTTAGCGACTTCCATAAACAGGTTCATACCGATGCCCCAGAAGAAAGACAATCGTGGAGCAAAGTCATCAATTGCAATTCCTGCTTTTAATCCTGCCCTGATATATTCCAATCCATCTGCCAGTGTGTAGGCTAATTCTATATGTGCAGGGGCGCCCGCTTCATGCATATGATACCCGCTAATGCTAAGGCTATTAAACTTTGGCATAGACTTCGAGCAATACTCAAGAATGTCAGTCACTATTCTCATGGAGGGATCAGGAGGATAGATGTAGGTGTTGCGCACCATAAACTCTTTGAGTATGTCATTTTGAATGGTGCCACTGAGTTGATCGGGTTTTATCCCTTGCTCCTCTGCAGCCACAATATAAAATGCCATGATCGGAAGTACGGCCCCATTCATTGTCATGGAAACGGACATTTTATCTAATGGAATCTGATCGAAGAGAATCTTCATGTCCAGCACTGAATCAATTGCAACCCCTGCTTTGCCCACATCGCCACTTACTCGAGGGTGATCTGAATCATAGCCGCGATGTGTTGCCAAATCAAATGCAACCGATAAACCTTTTTGACCCGCTTCTAAATTTCTTCTATAAAAAGCATTGGAATCTTTTGCTGTTGAGAAGCCAGCATATTGACGTACCGTCCACGGCCGCACAGTATACATAGTTGCATAGGGCCCGCGAAGGAATGGTGGAACACCTGCGGTGAAATTTTTTAAAGTTGAATCTTTAATGTCTTCTGCCGTAAATTCTGGCTTGATAAGAATTTTTTCCGGTGATAGCCAGGGCTGATGATTTCCTGAAGGAAGGTCAGTTAAATTTTTTTTTAATCCTATTTTTGAGAAGTCGGGCTTCATGCGTTCACCTGTTTTTGAAAACTTTTCCAAGCCTGTTCAGCTAATTGATCGATCAGAGATTCCAGATAATACGATCCTGCTGTAGGGTCAGCCACTCTTGATAATTGAGACTCTTCCCTTAAAACAGATGACACATTTCTGGCAATTCTTTCCATCATCAGATTGTTATTTTCTTCCGGAATAATTGTTAATGCATCGCAACCACCAAGAATAGCGGATAGTGCCGCTGTTGTACTCTTTATCAAATTGCTATTGGGCTGATACTCTTTTCTTGTCCATGGCATTGAGCTTGAATGAATAAATGTTGGAACAGGCGATTGATTACCAAATTGAGTAGCCACATTTTTCCAAAGCAATCGTAAAACTTTCTGTTTAGCGATG
>JAYVBN010000525.1:0-6634 GCA_043750455.1 Bacteroidia bacterium
AATTTGATGTGATCTATTTCGATGCCTTTGCACCGAGCAAGCAACCAGAAATGTGGGAGCTTTCTATTCTGAAAAAAATAGAACGGTCTATGAAGCCAGATGCTGTATTTGTCACCTACTGTGCCAAAGGGCAACTTAAACGAGATCTAAAATCATTGGGGCTTTTGGTAGAAACACTTCCAGGCCCACCCGGCAAAAAAGAAATGGTGCGGGCAGTGAAACCCTGATCTTTTGGTAAACTCAAAATTCCTATTTTTGTCACGCTAAAATTCAATAACGTGTCAGGTAAAAATGTTAAAATAGGCATGGTGCAGATGAGCTGCACCAAAAGCCCTGAAGAAAACTTTAATAAGGCAGTCGTAAAAATAAAAGAGGCAGCCACCAAAGGTGCGCACATCGTTTGCCTTCAGGAATTATTCACCTCACTCTATTTTTGTGATGTGGAGGATTATGAAAACTTCAAACTGGCTGAATCAATTCCAGGACCTTCTACTGATTCACTATCTAAACTAGCAAAAGAACTTGGCGTTGTCATCATTGCTTCTCTCTTTGAGAAAAGAGCCCAGGGGATATATCACAACACAACTGCTGTTTTAGATGCCGATGGAAGTTACCTGGGCAAGTATCGTAAAATGCACATCCCAGATGACCCGGCTTTTTACGAAAAATTTTATTTCACCCCAGGCGATTTGGGTTATAAAATCTTCAAGACGAAATTTGCAACGTTTGGTGTGTTAATTTGCTGGGATCAATGGTATCCGGAAGCAGCCCGCATCACCTCGTTGATGGGTGCAGAAATTTTATTTTACCCTACGGCTATTGGCTGGGCTACTTCTCAGGATGAGGCTACCAATACAGAACAATACAATGCATGGCAAACTATTCAACGCAGTCATTCTGTTGCCAATGGTGTGCATGTGGTAAGTGTCAATAGAGTTGGGTTTGAACAAAATGGTGCCATGAAATTTTGGGGAGGGTCATTTATTTCAAATCCTTTCGGAAGTGTATTGTACAAAGCTTCCCATGATCAGGAGGAAGTAAACGTGTTAGAAATTGATCTCAGCAAAACGGATAGCTATCGAACTCATTGGCCTTTCCTCCGCGACAGAAGAATAGATTCGTATCAGCCGATTACTAAAAGATTTATTGACGAAGAATAAAAAGTCCATTGTCTACTGTCGACAGTCAACCGTGGTCCACGGACATTCATAATGAATACACCAAAAAATTTAGGATTCCACTTCCCTGCAGAATTTGCAAAGCATATCGCCACCTGGTTAAGCTGGCCTCACAAGGAAGCCTCCTGGCCGGGTAAGATTGAAACAATTTATCCCATCTACTGTGAATTTATAAAACGTGTAGCGGAGGGAGAGAGGGTGAATATTAATGTCGTGGATGAAGTCATGAAAAATAAAGCTACGGCTCATCTTCAAAAAGCTGGGGCAGACTTCTCTAACATTCAGTTTTTTCTACATCCTACCAACGATGCATGGTGCCGCGATCATGGCCCGGCATTTTTAATAAATCCAATTGAGAAAAAGAAAATGATTGTCGATTGGGGTTACAATGCCTGGGGCGGAAAATATCCTCCCTTCGACCTGGACGATAACATTCCAACGTTGGTTGCCAATCATTATAAGTTGCCTGTGGTTTATCCGGGCATAGTGATGGAGGGTGGCTCTGTTGACTTTAATGGAAAGGGAACGCTACTCACTACAACTTCTTGCCTGTTAAATCCAAATCGAAATCCCCACCTCAACCAAAAACAAATTGAGGAATATTTATACAACTATTATGGCGTTTCGAATATTTTGTGGCTGGGCGATGGTATTGTAGGAGATGACACCGATGGACACATTGATGACATTACCCGGTTTGTGAATGAAGATACCGTTGTCACAGTAGTTGAAGAAAATAAGAAAGATGAAAATCACGAACCACTTGAAGAGAATCTGAAGTTGTTGAAAAAAATGCGCCTTGAATCGGGCAAGCAAATGAATATTGTAGAATTGCCAATGCCATCAGCTATTGTGTTTGAAGACATGAGGTTGCCGGCTTCTTACGCCAACTTTTACATAGCCAATAAGTATGTGGTGGTTCCTACTTATCGCGACAAGAATGATGAAAAAGCTTTGACACTTCTTCAATCGTGTTTCCCCGATCGAAAGGTGATTGGGCTTGATTCGTGGGATATCATCTGGGGCTTAGGATCATTTCATTGCCTGAGTCAGCAAGAGCCTGCCATTTAAAAAGCCAGTCGTCAACAGTTGATTAGAACTGATATAGCCTTGCGGGAGTAATGCAATGGGTAAGTGGAATATCAAATTCCTCTGCGTCATCAATTTTTTCAACTGGCTCAAAGAAAGACAATCCTATTTTTTTGCACGTGCTGGGACATTCTTTTAGAAACTTATCATAAAATCCTTTTCCGTAGCCGATTCTATCTCCGCTTCTATCGAAGATAAGGAGCGGGACAATTACTAAATCAATTTTTTTTACATCCGTTAGTATTCCTTTCTTAGGCTCATGGATATCCCATGCATTTTTTTCAAGCTGATGAGTTCCTTCAAGGAAGAAATTTTCAAGTGTATTGTTTCTTACTCTGGGAACGGAGATACGAATAGTAGGAAATTCGCGTTTGATTTTATCGATGATCAACCAGGTATCGGGCTCTTTATTCTTTATGATGGGTAAATAGGTGTGAATCGTTTTGATCAGTGAGAGATCAAAATTAGAAAAGAAGTGATCTGAGATTTGGTGACTGAAATTTACGTACTCCTGCTCCTTCAGCGAAAGCCGTTTTTGAAAGTATAATTTCCGAAGTTCTGACTTGATCACACCTAACTAAAGATGGTTGGAGTACTGAAAAATATTGAATCGATAATCAAACGGATCTAAATGCTCAAGCAGTTTTTGAATGAACAGTTGATCTTGCTGATAAAAGTTTAAGAAATTATCTGTGCGCTCTTGTAAACTTCCCCCCGGAAACAATGAATCCTTAACAACTTCAATTTGGCGGAGTTTATCTTCATGGGTTCGCTTCTCTGCTTTTAACAGTTTCTTTTCAATTTTCTCTAGTCCATTGAGAGTTCGCTTGGTTTCGGCAGCTACAAATTGATTAAGCGTTTGATCAATAGCATCTGCCCGTTTTTTTACATCTGTTAAAATCTGCTGAATATCCTGAATTTCCCTGCCTAGTGATAAATTGTGTGTTGTGTTTTTAATAATCCATTGATTGAATAAGTAATTTTTATCCTCAAACAGATCTTTCAATTCCAATCCGGTTTTTTCAAATTTTCTGGAAATAGGAGCGTCCATCACCATGGCAAAATTGCGTGGCATAAGCATAGGAAAGGGAACTTTGAAATAATCAAACACTCCTTTTAACTGAAGCCAATACGTTACCTCAGCCGGGCCACCTACATATGCCAGGTTTGGCAAAATCATTTCTTGGTAAAGTGGACGCAGAATAACATTAGGACTAAATTTTTCTGGTTCAGTATCTATCAGTAACTTAATCTGATCTTGTGTGAACTCAATTTCTGAATCAACGACTTTAAATGTATCGTTATTTTTTTCCAGTCTGTTTCGCAATCCGTTTTCGAGATAGAAGAAATTAATATCACGAGCAAAGACCTGTGTGTGATAACCAAGAGACTCAAGTTGTTTATTTTTATCTTCAACTAGATTTTTGGAGGTATTTTGAAACAGGTCATCCTGGATAACATTTTTGAATAATTTCTTTAGCTCCCGGTGGTCGGCATCAACTACAACTAACCCCTGTTTACCAAACAATTCATTTACATAATGCCTCACAGCGGAAGCAAGTGTCTTATTTTTAGTATAAGCATTTTTGAACACAGAAATATCTCCTGGAATGTCTGTAAATAATGATTCAATACTTTTCGTACTAAACCTTCCTACTGCACCTTTTTGGTCAGTGTTCCAGACATACTTTTTTCCGTAAAGCTTAAAGTACTGGATTTCTTCAAAGTCATGATCTTCAGAGGCCATCCAATACACAGGCACAAAATGATAGCCAGGATAAAGAGTCGTTAACTTTTTACAAGCATTGATGACGGTAATAATCTTATAGATGAAATAAAGAGGACCGGTGAAAATATTAAGCTGATGACCTGTTGTAACCGTAAATGTTTTTGGATTCGTCAGGGACGCGATATTATTAGTTACAGATTCCGAAATGATAAGTCCCTTGTATTGCTCTTTCAGAGTTGTTGCTAAGACCTCGCGGTTCTGTACTGAAAATGATGATGCCTTTTCCTGAATCTGATCTTTGAAATTTTCAGGAGAGGGAAAGCGATTGCTAAATTTTTGTAAAGATTCTTTTTGTTGAATATAGTCTAAGAAAAAAGAAGAGAATGCATGCGTATTGGCAAATGCAAGTTTGTGAGTCTGCATATCAACAACAAAAGGTTAAGAATTCAGAAAGCATGAGCGGATAACGTTTACGAAAGGTTAAAGTTTAAAAAATTATTGGAGCTATGAAATTACTTTTCCGGTTAAATCAAATTCAGTGGCGCTATCAACTTTCACATTCACAAAATCGCCAATCCTCAGGTAATTTTCTTTGCTTTCGATAATCATTTCATTATCTACTTCTGGTGAATCAAATTCAGTACGGCCAATAAAAGTACCTCCTTCTTTCCGGTCGATCAACGTTTTAAATGTCTTACCAATTTTATCCTGATTGAGCTCAAGTGAAATCCCTTGCTGCAATTCCATAATGGTGTCAACGCGTTCTTGTTTTACATCAGTTGGTACATCATCGGCCATAGAGTGCGAGTGTGTATTCTCTTCATGTGAATAAGAAAAGACACCCAATCTGTCGAAACGTGAGCGTTCTACAAAGCCCATCATTTCATCAAAATCTTGCTGGGTTTCTCCCGGATGGCCTGCAATAAGTGTTGTCCGAATAGCAATGCCAGGTACTTTCTCTCTAAAGGTCTGAAGAAGTTGTTCTGTCTTTTCACGCGTGGTTCCTCTTCGCATAAGTTGAAGCATTCGCGATGAACCATGTTGCAATGGAATATCCAGGTACTTGCAAATATTGGATCGTTCCGCCATCACGTCAAGTGCATCTGTAGGGAAGCCTGTTGGAAAAGCATAATGAAGTCGAATCCATTCAACACCCTCCACATCAGAAAGATGTTTCAATAATTCGGCCAGGTTTCTTTTTTTATATAGATCAAGACCGTAATAAGTAGAGTCTTGCGCGATCAACAATAATTCTTTCGTTCCGTTCTTAGCAAGGTTTTTAGCTTCCAAAACAAGTTCTTCAATTGGTCTGGAGATATGGCCGCCCCTCATTAATGGGATAGCGCAAAATGAACATGGCCTATCGCAGCCTTCAGATATTTTCAGATAAGCAAAATGACTTGGGTTAGTCAGAATTCTTTCTCCGACCAGCTCGTGCTTATAGTTGGCATTTAATTGTTTCAGCAAACGCGAAAGATCGCGCGTGCCAAACCAGGCATCGACCTGCGGAATTTCTTTTTCAAGATCGTCTTTGTACCGTTGCGAAAGACAGCCGGTCACATATACCTTTTCTACAAGTCCTTCTTCTTTTGCATCAACATATCGCAGAATGGTATCAATTGATTCTTGCTTGGCATTGTCGATAAAGCCGCACGTATTGATGACCACCACATTGGCATCATCTTTTTTTGATTCATGAATAACATCTATTCCGTTGCCCCTGAGCTGAGTCAAAAGAACTTCGGAATCCACCAGGTTTTTGGAACAACCCAGTGTAACAATATTAACTTTCGTCTTTTTGAGTCCCCTCGTTTTCAAGTTCTTTTATTAAGCCCGCAAATTTACTAAAAATACCACCTCGAAAGACCGTTGAAGCTTTGATCAAAAACTATATTTGCAACTTAATAATTCGGTTTGAGAGCAGTTTTGTTCATTTTAATGGTGTTGATCTTTTTCGGTTGTTATGAACAAACGGATTGCCTGATAAACAATACCAATATTCTAAAGATTGCATTCAAGGGTAAAACCCTTGGAAAGGATACTACGGTGACTTTCATTTCAATTCGTGAACTGAAGACAAAAGGCAATTTGTATACAAATGCGGCTGTAAGTACCGTTCAAATCCCACTACAGATAAGGGATTCAATAACGACAGTAATTTTTGACTACACTGAAAAATCAAAGCTTGTATCTGATACGCTAATAGTGTCCTATAGAAATCAGACGCGTGTCATCGCTACTGATTGCGGTGCTTACCTTTATCACCTTGATCTTGCCGTACCTAAAACTAATTTCGAAAGAACTAGAGTTACTTCTTCTGTATTATTGACGACTGTTACTAAGAATCTTGAAATATTTTTATAGCATATTACTATTTTTCAGTTTTGTGATTCCTGCATTCTCCCAAGAAAAGGAGGCAGAGAAACAGGAAGCTCCCGTTGAAGTAAGAAAAATTGATACTGTCAAAGTTAATTACACGCCAACAGGCATCAGACTTGGAACAGATTTGCTAAGCATCATCTTGAGCCAGGTAGATGAAAAATTCAATGGGTGGGAAGTAAATGCCGATGTCGATTTTTATCGCTACTATCTGACGGTTGATTATGGATATTGGGCTAAGCAGTTGGTGATTGACAAT
>JAYVBN010000526.1:0-15689 GCA_043750455.1 Bacteroidia bacterium
CCAAACCGATCCATCGGCTACTTCTTGATAGGACTTAGCTCCTTGGATCATCTTCAAACTAAAAACATGATCTCCATTTGGCCGGAAACATTGAAGCTGATTAATATCACATACCCATATATTTCCCGTTTTGTCAACAAACAGCGAGTTGATCGGAACTTTAAAATTCTTTAACCAAATAACTGTTTTACTGGTTGCGTCTAAAGCCGTGAGATCACCTTGATAATTACCAACATAAAGCCTATTGCCATCTGAAACAGCGCACGATACTTTGGCATTTTCCCTCCACTGAAGAGTTTCAATTTCTATATTGGGAACGTAATAAACTCCATGTGCTAATGTACTGAACCAGTGTCCTCCTTCGCTATCTTTTAAAACATTACCTACCGATTCCGTTTTAAGAAAAGCTATCTCATCAAAAACCTTAAATTGGTTGCCAGAAAATCGTTTTACACCACCGTCAAAAAAGCTAACCCACAAAAAATTATCACTATCCACTGTGAGGCCAATAATCCCCGCTTCAGAAGTAAATACCTTATCTATAACACCATTGTAGAAACGGAAAATATCTCGATTTATGGAGATGAGAACTTGACCTTGCCAATGTGTATAACTGAAACGAGGACTTCCTTTGATCAAACTGGAAACTTCAACATCATATTTCGTATCCTTTATTTTAATTGTTCTTATTTTTGCTGACCGTGGGGTATACCCAAGAAGATATTCCGAATCTGACACTGGATAAAGAAACAAATATTCATCCGTCCCCTTGTCTAACATAAAAATCTCGCCTTGATTATTTATACGACCTGCCTTTCCTGGCATGACAGAAGAAAACCAAAGATTGTCAAGACTGTCCAGGTATATCTTTGTAAGAATTGACCTACCCATTTCTTGCATTAAAATAGCATTGTACTTATAATGATGAATGGAGTCGTTTTGATAGTAAGACAGTGCGCCAGAATATGTACGAAACCATATTCTTTTCAGGTAATCTTCATAAAAACCAAAAACCGTATTGTCGCTTAGTCCATCCCGAATAGTAAAATTCTGAAACTCTACTCCGTTATATTTCGATACCCCGCGGTCGGTAGCAATCCAAACAAAACCCTTGCTATCCTGAAATACTTCATACGTCTCGGAACTAGGCAGGCCGTTTATTTCATTGAAGTTTTGATACTGAAATTCTTGCGCACTAGCGAGACGAAATAGTGCAACTAAAAAAATAATGGAAAACCCAAATCTGCGGTTCATCCCTCCAATCTACAAAATCGGCAGAATTGTTTTAAAGGTTAGGCGATTCTTTCGATCACCAAATTATGATTGGTGTAGATGCAAATATCAGCCGCAATGGTAAGGCTCTCCCTAACCATCTCCTCAGCCGTTAGGTGAGGCGCATGTTTTTTCAATGCCAGTGCTGCTGACTGGGCATACATAGAGCCCGAACCAATAGCTGCAACCTGATGATCTGGTTCTAAAACATCGCCTGTGCCAGAGACAATCAATATCTCTTCTTTATTAACTGTGATTAACATTGCCTCCAGTTTTCTAAGATAGCGATCTGTCCTCCAATCTTTAGCAAGCTCAATCGCGGAACGTTTCATATTACCTCCATACGAGTTCAGCTTCTCTTCAAAGCGATCCAACAGGGTAAATGCATCAGCAGTAGATCCCGCAAATCCTACCAGAATTTTTCCTTCCTGAAGCTTGCGGATTTTTTTGACATTACTTTTTGCTATGGTATTTCCCATAGTGGCCTGGCCATCGCCACCGATGGCAACCTGACCATTGTGAAGAACTGCAAGAATGGTTGTGGCGTGGATGGGTTGCATTTTAAACTATCGGTATTTCAATCCCCGTCTTCAGAATTTCTTCAATAAATGGATCGCTTTTTTTGAAATCCTTTATCGTAAAGGTATGAGGCTCTATTTTAGTAAATTTTACATTAATAGGAGTAAGAATACCCCTGTTCCTTAAAGGATTTTGGTTAAAAATATTTGAGATAATTGCCAAATCAATATCCGAATATCTATTTGCTTTATTTTTAGCATACGAACCAAAGAGTATAGCTCTATCAACTTTAATATTGTTAGCTTTTACCTCTCTTAAATACTCTTTAACGTATTTTATTCCAGCGCTCTTTGAATACATAATCTAAACTCCTTAGCTTTTTCCGAAAATTCTTTCACAAGAATAGATGTAGCAATCTTATGAATTTTACCTTGATAATCAGGATAACGTCCTTCCAATTGAAATTGGTTCAATTGATCCAGAAATAAGAGTTGCTCCTCACTTAATCCTAAGGAACTTTTCTCAACCAAAGCAAGTAAGTTATGTATCCTTGGCGGGAAATTACCCTTATGTTCTTTCACCCATAATCCCTTAGCAAGTTTTTCAATACTTAGATGAAGGCAGAATAACGCAAATACGTAATCTTTTCCCTTCACCAATAATTCAAATCGTTTCCAATCATGCTCAGAAGTTTTGAGCCAGTACTTTATGTAATCCTCCTTTGTCATTACATATTTAAATCAATATCCTCACGGGATCTTCAAGAAGGCCTTTGAGTGTTTTTAAGAAGGCAGCACCCACTGCGCCATCAACTGCACGGTGATCGCACGATAAGGTTACTTTCATCACACTACCTGGAACAAGTTGTCCGTTTTTAACAATAGCAGTTTCTTTGATTCCACCAATTGCAAGTATACAAGCGTCTGGTGGATTGATGATGGCTGTAAAATCTTCTACACCAAACATGCCGAGGTTAGAGATGGTGAACGTACTTCCCTCCCACTCACTAGGTTGAAGTTTCTTATCGTGTGCTTTTTGAGCAAGTTCTTTCACTTCAATAGCTATATGTGAAAGTGATTTATTATCAGCAAAGCGAACGACTGGAACTACGAGGCCATCTTTTACGGCCACCGCCACACCAATATTAATGTGATGGTTCTTTCTCATCTTATCACCCAGCCATGAAACATTTACATCTGGATTTTGACGGATTGCTGCAGCCACCGCTTTGATCACCATATCGTTGAATGATATCTTGACTGGCGAAATTTCATTCATGCTTTTGCGGGCTTCTATTGCTTTGTCCATGTTTATTTCCATGGTAACATAGAAGTGTGGAGCACTAAATTTGCTTTCAGCAAGTCTACGCGCAATAGTCTTGCGCATTTGAGATACTGCTATCTCTTCAAAACTTTCTTTACCTACTACTTGTGGCAAGGCAACTGGACCAGCCGATTTCACTGCACCGGAAGGTTGGGCAGCTGATGGTTTAAAGTTTTCAACATCACTTTTAGTTACGCGGCCACTTTCGCCTGATCCATGAATCTTCGCGATATCATAACCCAGGTCTTTCGCCATCTTTTTTGCAAGAGGTGATGCCTTCAATCTTCCATTACCTGAATGCTCTGTGCTTGATGCTGCACCTGAAACCGCTGGCGCAGATCCATTGCTTTGTTGAACTGGTTCAGCAGTTGGCTTAGCTGCCACTGCTCCTTTCGATTGAAAAGCTTTTAGCAAAGTTTGCCAGTCGGCATTCTTCTCACCAATAATAGCTAAGACGCCATTCACCGGCACAGATTCTTTTACTTTTGCTCCTATGTATAAAAGGGTTCCATTATTATACGATTCATACTCCATAGTGGCTTTATCAGTTTCCACTTCAGCTAATAGTTCGCCTGATTTAACAGCATCGCCAACTTTCTTGTGCCAAGCTGCAATCACACCATCTGTCATCGTGTCGCTCATCTTCGGCATTTGTACGATCTCAGCTTTTATGCCAGAAGTATCAATCGCAGCAGCAGTCGGTGCTGGTGCGCTGGAAGCAGTCGCACTGGCAGTTGGAGCTGGTGCTGCAACTTTTAATTGCTCGGCCTTACCACCAGTTGATGCTGCACTTTGAGCACTTGCTAATAGAGCAGCGTAATCTTCACCTTTATTTCCTACCACAGCAAGAACATCATTGATCTTGACAGCCTCTCCTTCTTTGGCGCCTAGATACAGTACTGTTCCTGTGTTGAATGATTCATAATCCATGGTGGCCTTGTCAGTTTCAATCTCCGCCATCAACTCACCCGACTTCACGGTATCGCCTACTTTTTTATGCCACTTTGCGATAACCCCTTCAACCATGGTATCGCTCATTTTGGGCATTCGAACAATCTCTGCCATCTCAATTAATATTAAGTATTGAATTCTAAATTAGATTGGTAAAAATAAGGCTAAATAAAGCGATATTCAAGCCTTTAAGTGGGTTCACAAGGGGATATTTCCTATTAAAAATTCTATGGTCCAGCCTTTTTCTGTAAACTTGTTCGCAGTTAAATAACTGGCTCTTACCCCAAATTCAAACGGAGTCGGTGTCAATAAACGCATGATATTTACGTCAAAAGTCATCTCTACTCCTGTTGAAAGATATTTTGCACCATTATCAAAATAGGCGGTAGGTGCTGACTGTCCTTTCGTGTAGAGGTAGGATCTACCTTCCCCTTCTCCATAGTCGCAAAATAAGTTTGCCTTAATGCGTTGGATATTTAGAATGGGCCCGAGGCTAATATCTGGGTACCAGATAGGAAAAGCATAATTCCCCGAAAGGGAATAAAATTTTGTGTCAGAAGGATAACTATACCCCCTTGGTTTAAAAAGTCTGTTCCGAAAGGTATATACGTCCAGGTCATCCGATGATAGTTTGGCTTGATACCCTGCTCGAAAAAAAAGTGAGTGATGTTTAAACAAGCCAGGAAAATAGAATAAACTCCTAGCCACCAAAAGGCTTCCTTTAAAATCTCCTCCAAACGGTGTACTGTAGTTTTCAAACGCGACCGACTGACCAAACTTTGGATTAAAATCCCTACGACTTTGCTTTAAGTTATTGGAAAAAGATACTGCAAATCGGTTTGAGTATAAATACCCATTGCTCACCTTGTCGGTAAATACGTAGTACAAGCTATCCGTTGCAGGTACGATCCGTCCAGTTCCCGAACTAATCAAACTACCATCTTCAGTAACTTCATTTTTGAAATCAGTTACATGTGTTATCCCAACAGAATTACCAATCTCAACATGCGTTCTGTATTTCGACCTGGTGAGTGTGAGCGGCACTCGTAAGCCAGTTGAAACTCCTTCTTCACTCCATTTGAAGTTAACATCCCTTCCAAGTACTGACGTATTTGTACTTCGTTTACCTGTAATAAGTTCAACATCTATAATAGGATAATAAGCCTGATAGCTTACGTTAGCTCTCCAGCTTCCTGTTTTTTCATCGGAATAGTAACGATAGCCTACATCCATCGTGGTGGTACTTAACAAATCCTTCGAGGAAATGCCTAAATCCAAATACGTTAATTCCGAATTGGTATAAGGCCCCCAGCTATGAACATTAACAAGTCCTTTGAGTTTGCTATACTTACTTGTTGGGAAAGTTCGTTGAGGTACAGAGTCCAACAGATTTGGTTTTCCTTCCTGCTCAACCAGATGTTGAAAGAATCCAACACCATGACGAGCTACTTTTTCAATTGGTTTCCAGTAGTAGGGATCCAATTCTGTTTTTACTACATCCATTCCATTTCTGGTCTGTTCATTATAGAAGAGCGTCTTTCCATCAACAGAAACCGATGGATTGTAGGACCCATATTTACTGGATGTGACTTGAAATTTCTTTCCCGTTTCAAGATGCAACGCATAAATATTATCGATACCCGTGTATGGTGAATTATAAAAAAGGTAGTCACCATAAAGCACGGGGTGTCCAATATTTTCCTCAGTTGCAGGAATCAACTCTACAGACTCCCCTGTTTCATAGTCATACTTCACAACGGCTTTTCCTATCGGTGTTAGTCGAAGTGCTACAATTGATTTTCCATCCGGGCTCCATCGTGGCATGGAGATCAATTGATTGTCCGGACTATCAAACTCTTTTAAGATTTTACCATTATCGTAATCCAGTACAACAAGTTTTATTTTATAATCTGTTCCACTTTCAACAGAGGCTACTTTTTTACCATCAGGTGAAAGAACAGCAGACGAATAGCGAGAATGTTTGGAGATAATTTTTTTTGTCCCTGTCGCAAAATCATACCCCAGAATCATGGAATACGTTTTCATCAGCCATCGCGGATCATAGCGATATTCATTCCACACCACTCGCATTTTTGCTGTGCTCAACTGGCCTGATTCATTCACCGGACCTTGAACGAATTTTGATTTCTCCTGACCATCCGTTATCACAACTAATCGCTCGATGTCTCCAATCCCTGATTTCATGGCGACAACGCTCCCATCTTCCAAAGGTTGAGGAAACTGATAATCTGTATAAGCAGTGGTGGTTCGTGGGTTAATTTTTTCGAAAGGGGTGAATTCCAGTCCTTCCAATTCTGAAGTCCATTTATTTTTTAAGTCCGCTGCCATCTCCTGGTAGAGATGAGTAACATCCAAACCCGTTTCTTTTTTTATAGAATTGGAAAATCTAAAAGGGAAAGGAAAATTCCATGAACGCTTTGCAATCTTATTCCATATCTCAGCATCTCCGGTTTTCTTTCTTAAATAAGATACCATATGATATCCCAATACATAATGATTGGGTATATTGTGTTTATAGGATCGCATGTATTGCTTGTGATAATTAAAAGTCCTTCCTTCTAAAAAATTAGTACGAAAGAGTAAATCAAAATTTGGTATTCGGCCGCGACCACTGTGGGTAAATGCCGTTTCCGTTGCTACCGCATCACCTTCCCAAAACCACTGCGGTGCTTCTACGAAAGCCATTCCGGCAAGAGCGGTTTGTCCGAAAACGAAATACACGAGTTTGTTAAAACCGGTAATGCTCTGCTGAAATTGAACCATGTGCCTGTATTCATGCGAGGCGAGTAAATCCAGCCAATCATTATTGCCAGTGAAATTATAGTCTTGCGCAGGCATGGTAAAAAACTCTGACCGCCTGGGGGCGAGTGATACAAAACCATTAGAAATGGAAGACTGATTCTGGAGAAGCACCGAGATTTTTTTTGGCTTCACCCCCATCGTAGCTGCTTCGGGTTCCCGAATATGCTCCAGTGTATTGGCTACCCGCTGCGCCTGTTGATCGAACCCACGCGGATACATAACCCTGAAATTCTGTGTGTTGATCTGACGCCATTTCAAGCTAGGCGGATTGGTTCGATTAGTGGACGATTCCTGGCCAAAAGCTGAAACAAAAACAAATAAGGAAACGAAGAGACAGACTAATCGGTAAAAAGAAATATTCATATTATCTCCGAAAATAAAAGTCCTGAAAGTACGCTAGCTTTGTGATAAATAACAAGATTTTCAATTTTGAATTCTTAAATCCATTTAGTCTAACGTTTATTTTTACCCGGATTTCGCTCGGCCATGTTCAAAAAACTTAAAGAACTCTACGTTCAGTATAAAGCTTACGTGAGGGTTGACCTGGTGATGTATGCGGTCATGATACTTCTTATCATTCTATACTTCATCTATACTGTTTCTTCCTGAATGCAATTACTACTTTCGATTATTTTCTGTTTTCTGTTTGTTTTAGCACAAGCGCAGCAAAATGCATTTCCTTCAGAAATCTCCATTGGCAAAGTTGCGACCATCATTAAAGTTGAAGGATATCCAGATTTTCTGGCAGCCGATGAGAACGGGGTTTGGGTCACCAACGATGGGCGAGTTGAGAAATTTATTTTCGGAAATGAGAAACCTGTGATGTCCGTATCTATGCCAACTCCGTGTGGAGCAATGGCGGTCGGATTTGGGTCGTTGTGGGTGGCAAGTTGCGCAAAGAAATCACTGTATCGCATTGATCTTCTTTCTGGTAAAATTACTGCTATCATTGAAACCGGAATTGCCGATAGTGAAGGTGAACTTAGTGTTACCGTTGGGGCGGGATCGGTGTGGCTGCTTACGAATGCCAATGGCGAGCTTTCCAGAATTGATCCTCATCAAAACAAAGTCATTCAAAAAATTAAAGTATTACCCAATTCATTTGCAGCTGCCTTCGGGTTCAATGCTGTTTGGATCACGAACACATCTTCAGCTTCAATCCAAAAAATTGATCCTCAAGAAGAGAAAGTAATCGCGACTATTGCAGTTGGTAAGACACCACGCTTTTTAACAGTCGGTGCTGGCGCAGTCTGGACATTGAACCAAGAGGATGGTACCGTTAGTAAAATTGATCCGGTCAACAACAAAGTTGTCAGCACAATTGCAGTTGAGGCAGTTGGCTCCGGAGGGGACATTGCCACCAGCGATACAAAAGTTTATGTTCGGGCAAAGAGTCCATTACTATCAGTGATTGACGCAAGTACCAATAAAGTTTCAGTACGATACAGGCCTTCTTCCGGAAGTGGTGCAGTGCGCGTAGAGAATGGAAAGGTTTGGATTACCGCACATGATATCAATACCATATGGATATTAAATGAATAAATGAACCATGAGAAACCTGGCTATCTATATTTTTGATGAAGTCGAAGTTCTGGACTTTGCTGGTCCCTTTGAAGTCTTTTCAGTGTGCGGCCGCAATGCTGGTGGCAGCGCGCCATTTAACGTGTACACCATTGCTGAAAAATCAATTGTTACCGCACGAAACAATTTAATTATCACACCAAATTTTCTTCTTACAAATTGCCCAAAGCCAGACATATTTCTAATCCCGGGAGGAGGGGGTTATAAGACCGATGGTACCCCTTTTGGAAGTCGCAAAGAAATGGACAATCCTACCTTATTAAACTGGATCAAAGAGCAAAATAAGACTTCGGAATTAGTCTTGTCTGTTTGTACTGGATCATTGATCCTGGCAAAAGCAGGTTTATTAAATGGATTATCTGCTACTACTCATCATGCTGCAGTAGAACAGATGCAAAAAATTGCACCTCACACTAAAATAGTACCTGAAGAGCGATGGGTTGACAACGGACGAATTATTTTATCGGCAGGTGTTTCTGCCGGTATCGATATGTCACTATATGTGATTAGTAAACTATTTGGAAAAAACCAAGCTGATGAAACTGCTCGGTACATGCAGTATGATCATTGGAAGTAACCATCCCGCTGCAGAGCGTGTTGATTTTCTTACAATAAGATTTCTCTCACATTATCTTTTATTTTTTCTGAAAGTTCATCAGTAGGCAAGTCGTTGATATCGCGGCCAAACGGATCTTCAATTTCCTCCGCGATTAGCTCCACACTCAAAAGAACAAAAGTAATCAGCATAACAATGGGTACGGTGATGTAACCAGATGTTGTTACAAAAGCAAACGGCAGTGTGATCACATAGATAAAAATAAACTGTTTGATATACATCGTGTAGGAATACGGGATAGGTGTGGATTTGATTCGCTCGCAAGCTCCCAGTATTTCCGAAAACTCCTTTAGTTCCTTATCTAATAAGAAAAGATGTTCTCCGCTAATCGAATCCCCTTTATATAAATTATTAACCCGCTCATACATCATGGAGGAAAGTCTGTTTGGGATATGTTTAACACCTTCCAACCTCGAAAGGAATTTATCATCTATGATATCCAGATCCCTGCTGTTAACTCCATTTCTCAAATGCTCCTTGACTGAAACTACAAAATTGGGAATCATCTGAGCAAACCATTGTCGATTCTCAACGTCCTTCTTTTCCAGAAAGGCATTTAATTTATGGGCAAAGTTTCGGGTGTTGTTCACCATGCTACCCCAAAGTTTCCTGCCCTCCCACCATCGATCATAAGCTGAGTTTGTGCGAAACACCAAAAATAAGCCCAACACAATACCAAGCAATGAGTGCATTGAAATGGTGGTATGAAAGTCGTTTTCATGAAAGCGAAGTATATCCAACAGCACATAACACAAGAGGGCTGAAAAAAAACCCATAAAAATCAATGCCGGCATAAGTGTTTTCATTACTGCCCGGCTGTAGGCATGAAAAATCATTGAAAACCAAACCTTAGGATTATAATTAACCATTTCAAAAAATATTAAGCTGCAAGTAACATAATCAAAAAAAATAATCCAACCTGAATACTTAAGATAACAAGCTCAATTCATGATAGTATGCTGATTTATTGAAATTTATCTGAGGCATTTCATTCAATTTGGCCTATACTTGCCATAAAATTCATCTTATGAGAACATCCATTTTGATTTTTGGATTTGCTATTATTTTCCAAGCAAGTTTTTGCCAATCCAACTTTTTGATTACGGCAAAAGGTGACACACTTTATGGGGACGTCAAAATACTTTCATATGACATCGTGGACAGAGTTCAGCTGACAGCCGATAAAAAGAAAAAATCTTTCACAGCATTAGAAGCAAAGGCTGTTTTTCTAGATAACGAAATGTATCATTCCGTTCGTCATGATACTCGTTACCACTTTATGATCTTAAAGCAAAGTGGATACCTTAGCTTATACGGCTTTCGCTTTGACAATCAAATTACGTATGACGGTCGCTTTCTTGTAAAGCGTGATGGAGAGGCCATTGAGGTTCCAAATTTAACCTTCAAGAAAACAATGCAGGAATTTCTCAAAGACTGCATGTCAGTATCCGATAAAATAAAAAGTGGCGAGCTTGGCAGAAAAAATCTTGATACTTTAATTACACTTTATAACGCCTGTATTGATGAAAACACAAAACTTGCCGCACTAGCCAACGCAACCATTGTCAATTCTGAAATCTCACTTCCAGCTATTGAAAATTTGAAGATTAAAATTGAAAATTCTAGTCTCAGTTCCAGGCAAGATATTCTCGATCTGGTTAGGGACATTGAAACCAAAGTAAAAGGCAATCAACCCGTTCCAAATTATCTTATAGAAGGACTGAAGGGATATCTTTTGGATACCGAGTATAAAGAAGATTTAGAAAAATTAATCGAAGCGGTGAAAAACAAGCAGTAAGTATTCGCCTTTATCTGCTCAACATACTTTTTATAAAGCCAATAAGTTTTTTTCTGTCTTGATACAGTATATATGCTGAGCATATTGCAACAATCACAGCATATAAAAACAACTGCCCCTCATCTCCATTTACTTCAATTCCTAGCATAAACACGTGCATACCAATTGCACCTGCCATTAAGCCAAGACCAAGACCCGCTCCAAGCCAAGCAGTGGGTGTAATGATGAGCAAAACCGAAGCAATCAATTCCATTACTCCAACTCCTATCCTTCCCCAAGGTTCCATGCCCACCGTTGTAAAAATATAAACCGATTCCTCCGCTCCAGTAAATTTGAAGTAAAGTGTTTGAAACATAATGACAGCCGCGATCAAGCGGGCTGCCCAGTAAAAAAAGGTTGTTATGTTCATGCTGCAAACATGATAAGAAGTCAGCCAGCGAAAAGTCTCCTACTTGACACTTCAAGGAATTACCTGATCCTTTTTCTAAATTTAAGGAAATTTGAAAAATGCCGTTATCCGTTGATCCCGAAATTGCCAAAGCAAAAACCCTTGGCACCGATTTTTATCTTAGTAGGCACTTTTACGAAAGCTCCAAGGAAAAAATATTTGCGAAGACCTGGCAGTTTATTGGAGATACGGATCTTGTGAAAGAACCTGGCTGGGTAACACCGGTTCATTTTCTGGAAAAATTTATGGATGAGCCTCTGTTGCTTTCGAAAGATAAGCAAGGTCATGTAAATTGTCTTTCCAATGTTTGCACGCATAGAGGAAACCTGGTAGTTGAAAAAGCCTGCAAGCTAAATGACATCCGTTGCAAATATCACGGAAGGAGATTTCAACTAGATGGAAAATTCCTCTCTATGCCTGAATTCAAGGAAGTTGAAAATTTTCCATCCGAAGCGGATAACCTTCACAAACTCCCACTTTTTCAATGGGACAAATTGTTATTCACCACGTTGAACTCTGCTATTAAATCAGAAGATTTTTTTGGCGACATGATGAAGCGAGTGAGTTGGATGCCCTTGCATAATTTTGTTTTTCGCCCAGAACATTCACGCGATTATCTTATTGAAGCTAACTGGGCGCTGTATACTGAAAACTATCTGGAGGGATTTCATATTCCCTTTGTGCACTCCAGTTTAAATGCAATGATTGACTACAGCAACTACACAGTTGAACTCTTTAAATATTCAAGTCTGCAGATTGGAGCAGCAAAAGATGTAGACTATGTATTTGATATTCCAACTTCTTCTAAAGACCACGGCAAGAAAATTGGTGCCTATTATTTTTGGGTATTTCCAAATATGATGTTCAACTTTTACCCATGGGGTTTATCCATTAATGTCATCCGACCTGTCGGGGTTTCCAAAACTAGAGTATCATTTCTCTCCTACGTTTGGGACGAAAATAAATTGAGGCAAGGAGCAGGTGCCGATTTACACACAGTAGAAATGGAAGATCAGGATATCGTACAAAATGTTCAAAAAGGAATCCGGTCGCGCTTTTATAATCATGGTCGTTATTCTGTAACTCGCGAGATGGGCACACACCATTTTCATCGGTTGATTGCAGAGTTTATGCTATAAACATTCAACGCCTGCCTGAACCGGGGACAATTTTTAATCTTGAGTTTTTTGAACCACTTACAATAACTTTCTTTTGTACTCGTCTCCCTGATCTGAAGCAACCTGATTATGAAAATCATTAAGCGAATCTTCATCAGTATTATTATCATTGTTTTGGCTCTCGCCTCATTAACTTTTTTAGTTATGCAAACAGCACCTTTTGGCAAATTACCATCCGGCAAAAGGTTGGATCGTATCAAGCAATCGCCCAATTACCGTGATGGAAGCTTTCAAAACGTTTTCAAAACTGAGATGATGGCAGAGGGTGTCTCGTATCCTAAAATAATGCTAGAGTTTTTCGGCAAAGGAGTTGATCGTGAACCGACTGCAGTCTTACCTTCTATAAAAACAGATTTAAAGTCAATTAACGTTGAAGAGCCAGTTATTATATGGTTTGGACATTCTTCTTATCTTATCAAAACTGATGGAAAGAATATCCTGGTCGATCCGGTTTTTAGTGAACGAGCTTCACCTTTTCAGTTCATGGGTTCAAAAAATTATATCATCAAATCGCCATATTCGATTGACGATTTTCCTGATATCGATATGGTCATCATCTCGCACGATCATTACGACCATCTGGATTACAACAGCATTCTTCAATTAAAGTCGAAAACCAAATTCTTCTGTGTCGGCCTAGGGGTTGGTTCGCATCTTGAGCATTGGGGGGTCGATTCAACTAAAATAAAAGAATTTGATTGGTGGCAGATAGAAGAATTATTTCCAGGAGTTGAATTAATCTCAACACCAGCGCGTCATTTTTCTGGTCGGGGCTTCAAAAGAAACCAGACACTATGGTCTTCATACGTTTTAAAAACGCCTTCGAAGAAAATCTACATTGGTGGAGACTCGGGCTACGATGCCTCGTTTAAAACAATTGGAGAAAAGTACGGTCCGTTTGATTTATCTATTTTGGAATGTGGCCAATATGATAAACAATGGCCATTCATCCACCTGATGCCCGAAGAAACTGCACAAGCCTCAGTTGACTTGAGTGGTAATGTATTGTTGCCTGTGCACTGGGCCAAGTTCACCTTGGGATTGCACCCATGGAAAGAACCAGCAGAACGCATAACAAAGGCTGCTGAACTTTTGAAGTTATCTGTAACTACTCCACTGATAGGTGAAGTTATAGAGTTCAATAAAGCATTTCCTAATTCGAAATGGTGGGAAGGGATTAAATAGTAGGCACTTGGCAGTAGTATGGCAATGCTTACTTTTGCAGCACCTTACTAGATGAAACTCTTCATTAACCGAATTCTTTCTCACCGCTTTGGTATTGCGGCCTTATTGGCAAGTCTACTGCTGGTCATCTCCTTACTTACAAGGATTGTTTTGATGATCAAATCTTACCCCGGTGTTGATTTTACTATCCTGAATGTAATTGGCATCTTTATTCTTGGATGGTTTTATGATCTGATAAACGCAGGTTATTTTATCATTCCACTGATTCTTTACTTGTGGCTGATGCCAGACAAGCTTTTCCGAAAAAACTGGCACCGTTTTTTGCTTTATGGGATCTTCTTCTTTTTCACGTTCGGATTGCTGTTCAATGCCGTTTCAGAATTTTTCTTTTGGGATGAATTCAATAGTCGTTTCAATTTTATTGCGGTTGATTATTTGGTGTACACCACAGAAGTAATTGGCAACATACGGCAATCCTATCCAATTGAATTAATCATCGCAGTTATCTTTCTATTGACAGGTGTGATTCTGTATTATCTCAGACCTTTCATTAAGCTTGCTGCCACACATTCAATTCGCTTCAAAAAGAGAACCTTGTGGATCTTAAGTATTTTGCTGATCCCGGTTGTTTCATTTTTCACCGTAAACAATAAACTTCACCGCTTCAGCTCCAATGCCTTTGTCAATGAACTTTCCGGCAATGGGCTTTATGAATTATTTGCAGCGTATCTAAACAATGAATTGGACTATGACCAATTTTATTTGAAAGTCGATCCTTCAGAAGCGTTCAAAAGAATACGTGAATTGGTGAAAACACCGGAAAGTGAATTTATAAATTCTGATCCCCAAAGCATTGAAAGAAAAATCAAAAGCTCAGGAGCTGAAAAAAAGTTGAATGTGATCCTAATTAGCGTAGAAAGTTTTAGTGCCGACTTCATGCGCATGTTTGGCAACACAGAAAATATAACACCGCATCTGGATTCGTTGGCTCAGCATAGCTTAGTGTTCACCAATTTATATGCTACGGGCACGCGAACAGTTCGTGGACTAGAAGCACTTTCCCTTTGCGTACCGCCTACGCCAGGCCAAAGCATTGTGCGCAGGCCAAACAACGAAAATTTATTCAGTCTCGGAAAAGTTTTTAATCAAAAAGGCTACGAGAGCAAATATATCTACGGAGGGTATGGCTACTTCGATAACATGAATGGATTCTTCTCTGCCAATAGTTATACGGTTGTAGATCGAAGTGCATTAAAGCCAGAAGAAATTGATTACGAAAATATCTGGGGCGTAGCCGATGAAAATTTATTCACGCTCGCCTTGCGGGAAATTGACAATACGGTCAAAACTGGAAAGCCTGTGTTTGCTCAAGTGATGACTGTGTCGAATCATCGTCCTTACACTTATCCGGATGGACGGATCGATATCCCATCGCACACCGGAAGGGAAGGTGCAGTAAAATACACTGATTATTCAATCAATAAATTCTTAAAAGAAGCAAGAAACAAACCATGGTTTGACAGTACTGTGTTTGTCATTGTGGCCGACCACTGTGCATCAAGTGCAGGTAAGACAGAACTACCAGTTAATAAATATCATATTCCTATGATGATTTATTCTCCCGCTAACATCACTCCTTCAAAAATGGAAAGGCTGATGAGCCAAATTGATATGGGACCAACTTTGCTCGGACTTCTAAACTTCTCGTACACCAGTAAATTTTATGGCTACGATATTTTTAAACTCGAGCCAGGCCGCGAACGCATTTTTATCAGCACCTATCAAAATCTGGGATTCGTTCGCAATAACAAAATGGTTCAACTCGATCCACAGCAAAAAGTAAATACCTATACTCCCAGTTTTATAGACGGTTCTTTAATTAAAATCGAAAATGATAAGGCATTAACCGAAGAGGCAATTGCGTGGTATCAGGCTGCGAGTTATGCGTTTAAGAATGGATTGATGAAATAGTTAGGACTTAGGGTAATCAATAAT